>JAKFCI010000305.1:0-1566 GCA_036676725.1 Chitinophagaceae bacterium | reverse complement strand
GTCAGAAGGCATAGTAGGTTGAAATGCGCTGATTAAATGGAAATGAGTATTGGGAAGTTTTCGATACATTTCGGGTAATTTATCCCAACCCAATCCATCAGGAAGATTATAGTCGATAAATAAATAATCGGGAGTTACTTCATTCAGTCTATGCATACCATCCAGAAGGGTATGAGCTACGTATACTTCATAGTTTTTACGTAAAAAATAAGACTTCATCAATATACATAGGTCTACTTCGTCGTCAATAATCAAAACCTTCTTCCGCATGTTCATAGCTTACTTCAATAATTGTGCTTGAATGTGTTTCTCCTAACTATAATGTATAATGCCCGGATGAAGTTATAGATTTCAGCTTATTTTTTTATTAAAGAGGACATTATTTAAAATTGGTATTTTCCAGTTTGGTATGATTATTTAACCCCATGTAGCATAATAAATAAATAACTTTTAAATAAGCAGAATTATGACTACTAAATCAAAAATCGTTTTAGGTATTGTTGGCGCTGCTGCTGCAGGTGTTGTTGTGGGTTTATTATTAGCACCTGAAAGAGGGGCTGATATGAGAAAAACCATTAAGAAATCTGCAAGCGGATGGGCAGACCATTTAACTGATTTGTTTGCAAATGCAAAAGGTGAAATTGAAACATTGCGTACTAAAGGATCTAAAGTGGCCAGTGATGCGGCAAGTAAGTTTAATAGCACAAAAGAAAGCTATAGCTAATATTAATAAGGCAGGTTCTATTGAACCTGCCTTTGTTTTTTTGTAACAAAGGCTTTATGGAAGAACTGAAATCGAACGCACAGAACTTAAAGACGCATGTAAGTGAATATGTAAATACTTACATTCAATTAACCAAAGCAAAAGCTACGCAAAGCGCATCCAATGCGGCTTCGGGCATGGCTATTGGCATTTCTGCATTATTATTCGGTGTCTTTTTTCTCTTCTTTACTTTTTGCGGGCTTGCATTTTGGCTGGGAACTTTAGTAGGCAGCACAGCCGGCGGATTTTTTATCGTTGCAGGGATATTCTTATTAATCTTGGTTTTAATTTTTGCGCTAAAAAACAAAGTAATTGTTCCGGCTATTCGCAATGCTATTATCAGTAAAGTATATGAATAAGAAAAAAATCAGGACATACGAAGATTTGATATTTGAACAACAGCGTCTTGTTTCATTATTAAAAACGCAGGAGCAAGTTGTAAAAGATGATATTGTTGGTGTGAAAAAAGGTTTGGAACCATTGGGCCGTACTTTACAAATTGTAAATAAGCTGGCTACCAGGGACAATACTGCACCCGTTATGAATTTTGGTTTGGAAATGGGTATTGATCTATTAATAAGACGTGTGCTACTTGCAAAATCCGGGTGGTTTACAAAAATTGTAATTCCATTCCTTGTAAAAAATTATTCATCGCACATTATAGGCGAAGACAAACGAACGGCTTTGATTCAAAAAGTAAAAGGATTTTTCAGGAAGATTAGGCCGCATGCGGCTCCGCAGCCACAGCCAAACCAGCAAGATTATTAGTTTTAAAAATCCCTGTACAAAGCAGAACTATTTTT
>JAKFCI010000304.1:0-3312 GCA_036676725.1 Chitinophagaceae bacterium | reverse complement strand
GCAATAGGAACCCAATTAGGCATCTCTTCAAAAGAAGATATTGAACCGTTTGCTATTAAAGCAGCAGTTATAATACCCATTACTTTTTGCGCATCGTTGCCACCATGTCCAATACTAAAGGCTGCCGATGAAACCAATTGTAAACGTTTGAACCAGCTGGTAGCACTTTTGGCATTGAGAGAACTAAGCCAAAACGTAAATACCGCCATGACGGTTAGTATGAAACCCAGCAAAATCCATTTAAAGTTTTTGGAATAAAAAACCACCTTCCAAACATAAGATTCGTAATGCGATTTAAGTTTAGCCGGGTCCGTTTCCATATTTGTAAATAACAAATAAACAACCAGTGAAATAACTGCTAAAGAGATAAGCTTAGGCAACGCACCTTTTCGAAAGGACGATAAAAACCAAATGGATAATATGTATGCGATCAGCATCCCCACCAATGGAGCAAGAAAAATAAAGGAAGCAATTTTTCCAATAGCACCTGTATCTACAGCTCCAAATCCACCAGCTGCAATACCAGCGCCGGCAAAACCACCAATAAGAGTATGCGAAGATGAAGAGGGAATTCCAAACCACCAGGTCAACAAATTCCATGAAATAGCTGCTATAAGGCCGGAGAAGACAACAACAAGCATTGTGGTTTTCTCAATAAGATCGGGTTTTACTGTTTTGGCCACCGTATCGGCAACCCCGTGATCTTTAAAAATAAAAAAGGCTGCAAAATTAAAAACTGCGGCCCAAACCACTGCCTGGAATGGTGTTAGCACCTTGGTCGATACAACTGTTGCAATCGAATTGGCCGCATCGTGGAAGCCGTTGATATAATCAAATATTAAGGCAAGCGCAATTACGACAATTAGAAAATTCATATAGAAATATTTGGCTATTGAAAATCTGAACAATGTAAGTCCTCAATAAATGGACATTTTTTGCTCCTACAAACTTTCAAATTGGCTAAGAATACTTAATTATAATTGATTCTATAACATTTGCGGCATCTTCACATTTATCAGTAACGTCTTCCATTACCTGGTAAATCTGTTGCTTCTTTATAATTTCTTTTGCGTCTACTTCCATGCTAAACAAACGTTCTGTAAAAATATCGCTGATGTCGTCGGCCTCATTTTCAATACGGTTAATGCGTACCAGTGCATCGGTAATTTTGCGGATATTTTTCATATCTCTTAATTCCGAAACTGCGATGCGGACTTCTTTAGTGCCTTCAACAATTAATTCTGCAAGTTTGTGTATGCCCTCGTCGGTGGGGTTAACATGGTATAGTTTAATTTTTTTTGCAGAGGCATATATATAATCTGCGATATCATCTAAAGCGCTTGCAAGGTGGTGTATGTCTTCGCGATCGAAAGGAGTAATAAAATTGCGACCTAATTCTGTAAAAATGGTATGGGTCAATTCATCATTGGCATGTTCAAGGTCCTCAATGGGCTTGATCATGTTTGCTCTTTTTGAATAATCTGTTTCAGCTACAAGAGACGCCAATTGTTCTGCCATTATAGCGCCGTTGTTTGAAACATGTTCAAATAAAGCGTAGAACAATTTATCTTTTGGACTAAAAAACTTAGTTAATGAAAATCCCATAGATCAATTTTTTAAAAGTGGTGCGAAAATACTCTCTTATATATAGCTTGGCATTGTTCACATAGAATTAATATAAAAATAATATTGCGTTCGCTATTATATCATATAAAAACCATGCGAGCATATAAATTATTCAAAATGAGGTCTCCAATTTGAGCACTTTTCAACGTATAGTATTTTATTAATTAATGTGGTCGCTATTTTATATCAGGATATTTTTAAAGATGTACATAACAATTCGGTAACGCAACCATCACATTTCGATAATCTTCGGGTAACACAGTGATAACATCACAGAAGTTCCTTTGTGGAAATTTATAACAGACCATGTTGCCCCGATTAATCACTACTTTCTTATTAGTAATTTCTGTTTCTACCTCCTTTGCTCAAAACATCTTTTTAAGTGGAAAGGTGATGAATGATAAAAATGAAGCTTTGCCTGGGGTTTCAATAAAGGCTGCAGGTGCTGGTGGTACTACGTCTAATGTTGACGGAAACTTTTCGCTTCCTCTTACTCCGGGAAAAAAATACGAAATCAGTTTTACTGCTGTTGGCTATGCGCCTAAAACGTTAACTGATGTTGAAGTGGTAAGCGGGCAAACAAACGAACTGAATATTTTATTAAATGTTTCCGCCAAAGATTTAGCAGGTGTAACGGTTGCGGCAAGATCAAATGCACGCAAAGAAACGGTGAACTCGATGATCGCTTATCAACGTAATACAAATACGGTTGCACAGGTAATTTCAGCAGAAGTGATTCGCCGCTCACCCGATAAAAGTACAAGTGAAGTATTAAAACGTGTGCCGGGAACTTCTGTACAAGACGGCAAATATTTAATTGTACGCGGACTAGCCGACCGTTACAACCAGGCAATGTTGAATGGTATTTTATTAACGAGTACAGAAGCCGATCGTAAAACATTTTCCTTCGATCTTTTTCCTTCTGCAGTAATTGATAACATCATTATCAACAAAGCTTTTGTACCGGAATTACCAGGCGAGTGGGCCGGTGGATTGGTACAGGTAAATACAAAAGATATTCCCGCAAAAAATTTCTTTAATGTACAAATGGGTACGGGCATTAATACGCAAACTGTTGGAAAAGATTTTTACAGGTACAAAGGTGGAAAATTTGATTGGCTTGGTTTTGATGATAAATCAAGAGGGTTGCCAAATGACTACCCTTTAAAAGGAAAATTTGGTAGTAACATTACAGATGCAGATAGAATTGCAGCAGGCAATTCATTGCAAAATATTTGGACACCAGAAGTTGGATCTGCTCCTTTAAATGCTTCCTTCCAGGTAAATGGTGGTTTTACTTCAAAGCTTTTTGGTAAAAAAACAGGAGGTGTTATTGCATTAAATTATAATCGCAGCAACCGTAACCTTGATTACAATAATTCTTTTTATAACATTTTTGATAGTCGTGCAGATTATAGTTTTAACTACCACAATAACCGTTATTCTCAGGATGTATTGTGGGGAGGATTAGCAAATCTTTCCATGCAATTCAACAATAATCACAAGATCAGTTTTAAAAATCTATTCAATGTAAATGCTTCTGATTATACTACTTTACGTACCGGGCTTGACTTTGAACGGGATCCGAATTTAGGCGAAAATGTAAGTGCTAAAGAACTCGGTTTCCGTTCTACCACTTATTACAATACACAGGTAATTGGAGAACATACATTTCCTCTATCACAA
>JAKFCI010000303.1:0-1881 GCA_036676725.1 Chitinophagaceae bacterium | reverse complement strand
AACAATAAACTAAAACCTTTGGATGACAAATAAGCGTACAACATTGGGCTTGGCGAAAGCCTGCAACGTGTTGGCCTCGCCGTTCCCTCAGCCCGGGGTCTGGCCTTAGCCGACCCCGGGATTCATCTAACAACCAAACAAGAATAAGTTCTGCCCCTCCCCTCTACTCTCTTTTTACGCTTGTTGGTAGTAACTGGAACCAACTCACAACCGGTACCAAAAGCTATCTGCTGAATTATTGGTATACAGGCATTGCAGTTTGAAAGATGTTGTGTATACTAGCAGAAATAAACCTGTTGTGAAGCATTTTATGAGACTGACCCTGCTGCTGATAACAACCCTTTGGACATTCATTGGATTTGCGCAAGATACTTCAACGTTGGAGTTTGCCCAGGTGTATTACAACCAGGCATGGCGCATTATTGACCGGGAGGGAAACTTTATTTTGAACCAGGAATATGGTGTTGGGAGTTATCGAAATCTTTGCTTTACGGACAAACTTGCTGTTTCCTCTAACAACAAAAAATTTGGTTTCACCGACTTTGCAAACAACCAGGTTATTGCTAACAGGTTTGACGCAGTGCAGTGTTTTGTTGCAGGCTACGCTCCTGTTGCCGTTGGAAACAAGTGGGGCATTATTAATAAAGCCGGTGAATTTGTTGTGGAACCCATTTATGATTATGCAGGAGCATTTGGGTTTGAAAAAGTAGCCAGCGTAATAAAAGATAAAAAAATTGCCCTTGTTGACACAAGCGGAAAACTCATAAGCCCCTTTACGTATTACTGGCCAATACCTTTTGCAACTTATCCTGATTATCCATTTTTTATTCATGGACTTATTACTGTCTTTGATGCCAAAGACCCGGAGAACATCTTTGAAGGCAAGGCCGGCTGTTTAAACACTAAAGGCGAATTAGTTATTCCTGCTATTTACGACCACATTGGCTATTTTGATGAAGAAGGAATTGCCAGTGCAAGTAAGGACGGGAAAATCGTTTTAATTGACACGCTTGGAAACATTGTTCTTGAAGCAAAAGGTGTTGATTACGGCACTTTGTATTTTGAGGATGGGTTTTCGGTTTTTCATAAAAGAAACGGCAAAACGGGCATGATCAAGAGAACGGGTGAAATTATTTTAGAACCAACGTATAACGGGGTTTCCGCTTTTTCCGAAGGATATGCTGCGGTGCAAATAAGCAGCGACGAAAAGGGTGTAACATCGGGTTTTATAGACACGACCGGGAAGTTCGTTTTTGGCCGAACCTTTGGTTTTATCAGAAGTTTCAACGAGGGATTTGCAGCAGTGGAAATTAATGACAAATGGGGCTTCATTGACAAGACAGGCAAGCTTGTGATTGATGCAGAATATTTTGATGTTACAGATTTTCATAACGGGCTTGCCATAGCAGGAATAAAAAACGGGAAGCAGGTGAAGTATGGCTATATTGACACAACGGGACGCTTTCTTTTAAAACCTGTTTATAACAAAGCGGGTTATTTTAGGTATGGTTTAGCGCCTGTGAAAATCGGAAACAAGTTTGGCTACATCGACAAGACCGGTAAAATAGTTATTACACCAAGGTTTGACAATGCGTTTGGTTTTCAACGGGAGGTGTTGGGTTGGATAGAATAAAAACTGTCTCAGGCAGATGCGAAAAGTTGAACAGTAAATTATTGGTTTTCGATTTTGAGATTTAAACAGGCAGCATTTTATATCGGATATTTGTGTTATTGACAAGCGTAAAGTGACACCCTACAATTTTCAACTATGCCAGACAAGAGAGAAAAGGAAAGACGAAAGCAAATAATGGACGACCTTAAAAAAAAGGCTGACCAAGAATTTGAAAGTAGTCTTCCAATGAGTAGAGACAACTTCAAAAA
>JAKFCI010000302.1:0-5936 GCA_036676725.1 Chitinophagaceae bacterium | reverse complement strand
CACCTGCATTTTTTCTACAGAATTTGCTTTAAAATTAATGGGCGATGTGCAGGAATATTTTATTGAAAATAAAGTCCGGAATTTTTATTCGGTTTCTATTTCGGGTTATCATATAGCAGAAGCTGGCGCTAACCCAATTACTCAATTAGCATTTACACTGGCCAATGGGTTTACTTATGTAGAATATTATTTAAGCCGGGGAATGAACATTGATGATTTTGCACCCAACCTTTCTTTTTTCTTTTCAAACGGAATGGATCCCGAATACAGTGTTATAGGCCGGGTAGCAAGGAGGGTTTGGGCCAAAGCAATGAAATTTAAATACAAGGCTAATGATCGTTCTCAAAAATTAAAATACCATATTCAAACATCCGGTCGTTCATTACATGCGCAGGAAATTGATTTCAATGATATCAGGACAACGCTCCAGGCATTGTATGCTATTTATGATAATTGTAATTCGCTTCATACAAATGCTTATGATGAAGCCATCACTACGCCAACAGAAGAAAGTGTACGCAGGGCAATGGCCATTCAATTAATTATCAACCGCGAATTAGGATCGGCAAAAACCGAGAACTTTATGCAAGGTTCTTTTGCAATGGATGAATTGACTGACCTTGTTGAAGAAGCGGTACTGACAGAATTTGACCGTTTAAATGAAAGAGGAGGTGTTTTAGGTGCAATGGAAAGAATGTACCAGCGTAATAAAATACAGGAAGAAAGTTTGTTTTACGAACACCAAAAGCATACTGGCGAATTACCGCTGATTGGTGTGAATACATTTTTGAACAAGGCAGGCAGCCCAACTATTTTGCCGAATGAGGTAATACGTTCTACTAAAGAGGAAAGAGAATTGCAAATACAGAATGTGCAAGCTTTTTGGAAACGCAATGAATCAAAATCTGCCGAAAAGCTCCAGTGCTTAAAGCAAGTGGCGCTTGCCAATGAAAATCTTTTTGACGAGCTAATGGAAACGGTAAAATATTGTTCGTTAGGGCAAATAACCCATGCACTCTATGAAGTGGGTGGACAATACCGAAGAAATATGTAAGCTTTTTAAAATTAAATGCCTTGCAATTGCAAGGCATTTTTATTAGATTTTTAAAATAACAGTATTTGTTACAGCTTCTTTTCCATTACAAAATGCGGAATAGTAATTTCCTCAAACTCGTTACCTTTTATTTTGTAACCCATTTTTTCATAAAAACCAATTGCATTCTTACGGGCATGCATGGTTATTGTTTTGTAACCGCGGTCTCGGGCCAGGTTTTCAGCAAAATTCATGAGGGCTTTACCAATGCCTTTACCCTGCAGATCGTTTAAAACGGCCATTTGGCGCAACCGAACAGTCTGGGGGTCTTGTTCTACCAGCATACAGCAGCCTAACAATTGGTCATCTTCGTAAGCAGAAATTAATAAATGATCTTTCTCCTGTTCCAGTTCTGTTGGTGAAAGGGTTAAGCCAAGAGGTTTGCGTAAAATATCATCCCGCAATTTTACCATTTGCAGGTATTCAGGTGAACCGTGATCAATTATTTTTAAAGCCATACCGTCGTAAGTTATTTCAATTAATGCAGGATAATAGGTTTAATATATTTTTTAAAACCAGGATAGCAAGTTAAGATACTATCCAGTTAAACCATTCAAAGAAAATAAATCATGTACAGGAAAAAATATCTTGCTACCTTCCCCGGCGCAATTAGTAAGATTGGTAATGCAAATAAAAAAAGAAAAATGCAACCAATTTTAAATGCATCACCATAAATGTGATTTATTTTAAAAACTTCTATTTTTGCACCACTTAATAACCAAACTTTTACAAAATGTCAGACATTGCAGCAAGAGTAAAAAAGATCATAGTTGACAAATTAGGCGTTGATGAAGCCGAGGTTACCAATGAAGCATCTTTTACCAATGATTTAGGTGCCGATTCATTGGACACCGTGGAATTGATCATGGAATTTGAAAAAGAATTTAATATTTCAATTCCTGATGAGCAGGCTGAAACCATTACCACTGTAGGTCAGGCCGTGTCTTACCTGGAGGAGCACGCTAAGTAATTACAACACCATCCATGTTTCCATAACGGAGTTTTAACTTACCCGCCTTCTACTGTTCACGCATGGAAGGCGGTTTTCTCTTATTCAAAAGCGCAGGTAGTATGCAATTTAAAAGGATAGTAGTAACAGGAATGGGATGCTTAACACCTTTAGGTAACTCCATTACAGAATATTGGAATAATCTACGCAATGGTGTTAGCGGATGCGATGCTATTACACTTTTCGATGCCTCTAAATTTAAAACCCGCTTTGCTTGCGAAATAAAGAATTTCGATCCTAACAATTTTCTTGACCGTAAAGAAGCCAGGAAGCTTGACCGTTTTTCCCAAACGGCTATTGTCGCATCTGATTTTGCGGTGCAAGATGCAGGATTGGACAAGGAAAACACCGATGCAGACAGGGTAGGCGTTGTCCTGGGTTCTGGAATTGGTGGCTTGATCACTTTTCAGAACGAGGTAATGGAATTTGCCAAAGGCGATGGAACACCTCGTTTCAATCCCTTCTTCATTCCTAAAATGATCCTTGACATTGCTGCAGGGCATATTTCTATGCGGCACGGATACAGGGGTCCTAATTTTTCCGTTGTAAGTGCCTGTGCTTCAAGCTCAAATGCTATGATGGAAGCTTTAAACCTCATTCGTTTAGGTAAGGCTGATATTATTATTACCGGTGGCTCAGAAAGTGTAATTTCTGAAGCGGGCGTTGGTGGATTTAATGCCATGAAAGCCTTAAGCGAAAGAAATGATGATCCAAAAACGGCTTCCCGCCCTTACGACAAAGACCGTGATGGTTTTGTAATGGGTGAGGCTGCGGGTATTTTGGTTTTTGAAGAATACGAGCATGCTATTAAAAGAGGAGCAAAAATTTATTGTGAAGTGGCTGGTGCAGGTGCCACTGCCGATGCACATCATATAACTGCCCCGCACCCGGAAGGGTTAGGTGCTAAAAATGTTATGCTCCAGGCTTTGGATGATGCAGGGTTACAACCAACTGATATAGATTATATCAATACGCATGGCACGTCAACTCCTTTGGGTGACATCGCTGAAATTAAAGCGATCCAGGCCGTATTTGGCGAACATGCGTATAAACTAAATATAAGTTCCACCAAGTCAATGACAGGCCATTGCTTAGGTGCAGCCGGCGTAATTGAAGCCATTGCTTGTATTATGGCGGTGCAAAATGATATTGTGCCCCCAACCATAAATCACTACACTGATGACCCGGACCTGGATCCGAAATTGAATTTTACATTTGGTACGGCCCAAAAACGTGTGGTGAACGCGGCACTGAGCAATACTTTTGGTTTTGGCGGACATAATGCTTGTGTTATTTTTAAAAAATATTCTGCGTAATTTGGCGAAGCATTAAAGCTTATTGCATCCTTTGGATTTTTGGAACCCATTTAAAAAACATTCCGGCTCTGCTTTCAAAAAAAGTTTGAAAGGAGTATTAGGCTATACGCCTTCTAACATCTCCTTGTATCGAACTGCGCTTACCCATCGTTCGATTAAAGAAACTTCCGACGCAAATAACGAACGCCTGGAATATTTAGGCGACGCTATCTTAAGTGCACTTGTTGCTGAATACCTTTTTAAGCGTTATCCATATAAAGAAGAAGGTTTTTTAACGGAAATGCGCAGTAAAATGGTGAACCGCCAGCAGTTAAATGATATTGCAATAAAGATGGGGCTTAAAAAAGTGACGGTTTACAATAAAGCTGATACTTCTTTAAAATCCAGCCAGATATTTGGCAATACCCTGGAGGCCTTGGTTGGTGCTGTTTACCTGGATAAGGGCTACAAAAAAACAGCCATATGGGTAGCTAAACGCATTGTGATTCCCCATATGTTTATGGATGATCTTGAGCTTTTAGAGATCAATCATAAAAACAAATTATACGGCTGGGCAAATAAAAATGGCAAAAACCTTGAATTTGAAACCATTAATGAGCACCTGGAAAACGGTCGTCGCTTATTTACGATAGGTGCTGTAGTAAATGGTAAAGTGGTGGCTGAAGGAAAGGCTTTTAATAAAAAAGATGCATCACAAATTGCAGCTCAAAAGGCGGTAGAAAAGCTGGGAATTATCAATTCAGATTCTATAGGAATAGGCTGATTAATTATTTTCGTTCCTGGCAGAGTTCAATTAAAACACTATTTGTGCTTTTGGGGTGTAAAAAACAAACCAGTTTATTATCCGCTCCACTTTTCGGCTCCTCGTTCAGTAGTATAAAACCTTCAGCTTTTAACCTTTCCATTTCAGCATTTATATCAGCTACTTCAAAGGCTATATGGTGAAGTCCCTCGCCTTTTTTTGTAATAAACTTTGAAATAACGCTGTCTTCTGAACTTGCCTCCAGTAATTCAATTTTCGTTTCGCCTTTTTGAAAAAAAGCCGTTTTCACCATTTCGCCCTTCACTTCCTCCATTTTATAACACTGACTATTTAACAGTTTTTCAAATAAGGGCACAGCTTGTGACAATGAACTAACAGCTATTCCAATGTGTTCTACTTTGAGCATGTTTATTTTTTCAGAATAAAGTAAAATTAATGACCGTAGCTTTCTTTTAACCCTTTAATACCATCCATTTGAGGTAAATTTGCCTTAATTGAATCGATTAAAAAGACGAAACTTATATGTTGAAACTTCCTATTTATCTTGATCATAATGCTACTACACCTTGCGACCCTAGAGTAGTGGACGCAATGATACCTTATTTTACTAATAATTTCGGTAATGCCGCAAGCCGTAATCATCCTTTTGGATGGCAGGCAGAAGAAGCTGTTGACTATGCCCGGGAGCAAGTGGCCAAATTAATTGGCGCTGATCCTAAAGAAGTTATTTTCACTTCTGGTGCCACTGAAGCTGACAACCTGGCTATTAAGGGTGTTTATGAAATGTATGCCAGTAAGGGAAATCATATTATTACTTGCAATTACGAGCATAAAGCTGTTTTAGATACCTGCAAGCACCTTGAAAAATTAGGTGCAGAAGTTACCTACCTGAAAGTAAAACCCGATGGGTTGATAGACCTGGCGGAATTAGAAGCAGCTATGAAGCCAACTACTATTTTAGTAGCCATCATGTATGCTAATAATGAAATTGGGGTGATACAGCCAATGAAAGAAATTAGTGCCATTGCCCGCAAACATGGTGCTCTGGTATTTAGCGATGCCACCCAGGCAGTTGGAAAAATTCCGGTGAATGTAAATGCAGATGGAATTGATCTTTTAGCTATGACCGCACATAAAATGTATGGTCCTAAAGGCGTTGGTGCTTTATATGTTCGCCGTAAAAATCCTCGTGTAAAAGTTACTGCCCAAATGGACGGTGGCGGCCACGAAAGAGGCATGCGTAGTGGTACTTTAAATGTTCCTGGCATTGTTGGTTTTGGAAAAGCCTGCGAATTATGTATGAATGAAATGCAGCAGGATGCAGAGCGTTTAAGCAAGCTTCGCGATAAATTAGAAAATGCTTTATTAAGCCTTGATGAAGCTTATGTAAACGGAAGTACAGAACATCGTTTACCGCATGTTACAAATATTTCTTTTAAATATGTTGAAGGTGAAGGCTTGTTAATGGGCTTCAATAAAGAGATTGCCCTTTCTTCAGGTTCGGCTTGTACATCTGCTTCTTTAGAGCCTTCTTATGTTTTAAAAGCTTTAGGTTTAGGCGATGATCTGGCACATAGTTCGCTGCGTTTTGGCTTAGGCAGGTATACGACAGAAGAACAAATTGATTATACAATTGAACAGGTTTCAAAAACAGTTTTGAAACTTAGAGAAATGAGCCCGTTGTGGGAAATGTATAAAGAAGGAATTGATATGAACAGCATTGAGTGGGCTGCGCATTAATAATATATAATTGTG
>JAKFCI010000301.1:0-7833 GCA_036676725.1 Chitinophagaceae bacterium | reverse complement strand
TTTTATGGTGTACGCTTTGTCGGAAAGCCGTATGTGTTGAAAGATCAATGTTTGATTTAAAAAAAGAGAAATGGAATCGCCGTCGACTTCAGCGTTATCATAAAAGCGCAATTCTATTGAATCTCCACTAACAGGAATTTCAGTTACAAAAACTTTTTTGCGTATGGAGAATTTTTCTTCAATCGTTAAGGGTACAACGGCAAGCGGTTGTTCTTTTGTGATTTCTTCTTGCGGGGCAGGTGGTATATAAACGGATTCTTTCTTTTGTTCGATAACCGTTTCTGTAATGGTCTTTTCAATTACAGGTGGATTTTCTATGACAACGGGCTGGTAGGCAATTAAGGCAACGCTGTCGATAAACTCCGGGTCATTTGCACCTACTGTATAATTTTCAATAACGTAATCCCATTCATCTGTAAAGCCTGTTACAGACACTTTGGTTAGGTCCACCGGTCCTTTTACTTTATTTGGATTTTCTTTAGTAGCTGCTTTACCATTTAAATACATTTCGCCACCGCCGGGGCAATTAAAATCAGCAACTGATAATAAGGAAGTTTTACCGTTAAATAATTTGAACCCTTTTTCTTCTATCAATTGATCGTCCCACCAAACAACGCTGTTGTTTTCCTGGTCGAAATATCCTTTAATGCTGTATCGTTTGTAAACAGCCGCAGACTCGTAGTAATAAGAAGTGCCGGTTAAGCTATCGCCTTTTTGTATGATCTTAACTTCTACTTTTTTATTATCGATCTTTCCCTTCCAAACTCCTGTGACTTGTTGCGATTGGGCTTGCAGTAAGCAGGCGATCAATATTGAAATGAAAAGAAAACGAATAAAATAAGTTTTTACAAAGGGCATCAAAGCATAAACGAATGATGAGGAATTTAATTGTGCTTCAGAAAAACAGCCAGGGAGATTCAAATGCAGGATGATATTAATTGTTGAATAAAGATTCAACATGTACAAGTGTGCGACGCAAGAAAAGTTTAATGGGTCTACCGCAGCTGGTTAAAAAAAAGCCCTCCGCATAATGGGAGGGCTAATACTTTGTTTAATTATTTAAAAACCTTTTTTGTCTTTGGTCTTTTTAATTTCCAATAACATTTCCTGCACTGCTCTTTCCAGTTGCGGATCTTTGCCCGATAAAACAGATTTATAATCGTTGGCAACTTTAATGTCTGGTTCTAGTTGCAGGTTCTCGGTAGGGCGTCCTTCTTTGCCAATTGTAGCTACCATTGGAATACCAAATACCAGCGTAGGATCGATTTGTGTCTCCCACCAAACTGCAGTACCGGTTCCGGGCACAGGCATACCAATTAATTTACCAATGCCTAAACTTTTGTAAGCATAAGGAAAAATAAAAGCATCGGAATAATTGCTTTCACCCATGATGACGGTTGATGGCGCAGTCCATTTATTAAATGGTTCCGAAGAATTGATCTGTGTGCCTTGCGGCGCCATTGCCAGATATTTTTTACCGCTTAAAAAAGTTACAAGGTCATCGTGTAACCAACCGCCACCATTAAAACGTGTATCAACTACCAGCGCTTCTTTATTGCCGGCTTTGCCAAGTGCATCTTCGTAAGTGGAGCGATAACTACCATCGTTCATTCCTTGAACATGTACATAGCCCACTTTGCCTCCGGATAATTCTTCTACTTTTTTCCTGTTATTATCTACCCAACGCTTGTAAAGCAACACTTGTTCCTCGCCCTGGGTAATTGGTTTTGTTGTTTCATCCCAACGTGTTTTTGTTGCGGGGTCATATAAACTAAGTAAAACATTCTTCCCATTTTTTCTATTCAGCATTTGCGACCAATCCATTTCATTGGTGATCGTTTCGCCATCAATTTTTTCAATAACCGCACCCTTTTTAATTTTTGTCCTGGCGTTAATAAATGGACCGCCATCTAAAACTTCCATCACTTTTATTCCATGTCCATCATACATTTCATCGTACAATAAACCAAGGCTTGCGGTAGCATCGGTATTCTGTTGTTGTGGCGAATAACGTCCACCAGTATGCGAAGCATTTAATTCACCTAAAAATTCGCTTAGCAATTCCTGGAAGTCGTAATTGTTATTTATGTGCGGTAAGAATTTAGCGTACGTTTTATGGTACATGGCCCAATCCAACCCGTGGATCTTTGGATCGTAAAACTTTTTGGCTACTTGTCTCCATGCATGATCTAAAATGTAAGCTCTTTCTTTATCTGCTTTTAAAACCATTTCACCATTAACGGTTACAGGAGTTACTTTACCTGCTTCTGCATCAACTTTTACAATTTTCCCATCACTAACAACAAACAAACTTTTGCCATCTTTGGTAACACCTAATCCCGCTGGCCCGCCATCAAGTTTTGCAATCAATTTTGTTTCTTTTGTACGCGGATTTGTCATCCACAGGTCGTAACCTTTTTCCATCCGGGCAAGAAAATATAATTTATCGCCATCGGTATTCAATAAATAATCAGAGATGTTGCCGGAATTAATGGTAAGCCTGATCTTCCTATTATCTAATCCTTCAAACAATGGTTGCCAGCCTTTTGCCGGAGGCGCTATTTTTAAACTGCTGTCTTTTTTTGAATCTTCTTTTTCCTTGTCTTCTTTTTCTTTCAGTAATGTAAACTCCTCTTTCGTCAATTTAAATTTATCATAAGCTTCCTGGTCGAAAAACATCGCGTAAACATCTACCTCGGTTGCACCCTGGTTTGCCAACGATTTTTTACCGTCCCTGGTAGTTGTCCATAATAAAGCCTTACCACCAAAGGCCCATTTTGGCGAACCATCTGTAAAGCCGCTTTGTGTCAGATTCATTCTTTCTCCGCTTCCATCAGCCTTCATTAAAGCTACTTCATTAGAAGGCCAACGACCTTCGGCAGAATTAAAAGCGATCCATTTTCCATCAGGCGACCAGGTATAATATTGATCTCCATCCGCATAAGAAAAGTTGATTCCTTTTGGAACAATTGTCCTGCTTTTTTTCGATGCAATATTGAAAACCTTTAAAATATTTCGTTCTTCCAAATAAGCTACTTCCTTGCCATCCGGGGAAAGTTCTGGTTGAAATTCTTCTGCTTCTGTAGCAATTAAAGGTTCTTCTTTAATAACGGTAGATGCATAGAAATAAGGTTCTTCTTTGCGTTCTATGGATGCTTTATAAATGTCCCAACTGTTTTCTCTTTCGGTTGAATAATAAATGGTTCTTCCATCAGGACTGAATTTTACATTTCTTTCCTGCTCCGGCGTGTTTGTAATGCGTTTGGTCAAACCGCCTTCTACTGATGTTACAAAGATCTCACCGCGTACAACGAAAGCAATTTCTTTTCCATTTGGTGAAAGTGCTGTTTGTGTAACGCCGGTATTTATTGGCAAAATCTTTTCTGAGTTCGTTCTTGCATCTGTGTTGATATTAACCTTTACTTTTTGTGGTGATCCACCTTCTTTCATGGTATAGAGTTCGCCATCGTACGTAAAACTTAAAGTTCCTTCAACTGATCTTGTTAAGTGTCGAACAGGATGGTCTTTCAATTTAGTTAGTTGCGAATATGATGTTTGTCCACCAACAATTCCCTTGTAAATATTTTGATTGCCATCTTTTTCACTCAAGAAATAAAAACTATTATCATCTGCACCCCAAACAGGTTCACGGTCTTCTCCTTCAAATGATGAAACCTGTACATAGTCCTCTTTTTTAATATCGTAGATCCAGATATCACGGGTTACAGAAGATGTATGTTTTTTGCGCCATGCATCTTCATAACCTTTCCTGTCCTGGAAAATTATTTTATCACCTTTGCTATTATACCTGGCAAATTCAGATCCTGCTGAAAGAAACATTACAGAGCGGCCGCCGGTAGTTGGTACTTTATATAATTTTTGAAACAAAGCACGTTGTGGAAACCGGGCCGAGGTATAAATGTCGTTCCTGTTGGTACCAAACAAAACCGATTTTCCATCCGGGGTAAAATCGTAAGGAATATCATTTGCAGAATGATAGGTTAATCGCTTTGCTTCGCCACCTGTTGAAGGCATTACAAATACATCAAAATTTCCGTATCGGTCCGATGCAAATGCAATGGATTTGCCGTCGCTGCTCCAAACAGGCATATAGTCGTGTGCTTCATGTAATGTAAGCGGGTGTGCATCGCCACCAGTGCTCGGTACTTTATACAAGTCTCCTTTATAACTGAAAACAATAGTTTTGCCATCTGGCGAAATAGCTGGATATCGCATCCATAATGGACTTTGTTGCGCCCATGTTACGGTAACACAAAAAGTAGTTAGAAAAAACAGTGTTATTTTCCTCATGTAAAAAGGTTTAGATTTTGTTTTCATTAAAGTTAAGTATTCACGTATGGCATTAGATATAGAATTGACAAAAGCATTAAAAAATTATACAAGCGGTTTTGCTTCAATTGTTCCTTTTGACCCCGAAAAGGATCAATTGGTATCGCTTGACTTTACTAAGGACAATATTGAACTGACTGAAGATATTTTAGATGACACGGGTCGTTTTTCAGCATATATCAATACTAAACTAAAATATGCCCGTGCTGTTTATGGCATTGGCGGTTATGATGAACATAGAACCATTTACAAAAGAAGTGCGGTATTTGATGGAGAAGAGCCACGACGGCTGCACCTTGGTTTAGATATTTGGGGTGATGCAGGAACACCTGTTTATGCACCATTAGAAGGCACGGTTCACAGCTTTGCTTTTAATGATAATTATGGAGATTATGGTGCCACGCTTATTTTGCAGCATGAATTGGAAGGGATAATCTTTCACACCTTGTATGGACATTTAAGTTTGCACTCTATAGAAGATAAAAAGGAAGGCCAAATAATTGAAAAAGGTGAATGGATAGCTGCATTTGGTAATCCGGAAGAAAACGGGCATTGGCCGCCACACCTTCATTTTCAATTAATAATAAATTTGGAAGGAATGAAAGGTGATTACCCTGGCGTGTGTAAATATTCTGATAGACAAAGGTATTTGGCTAATTGCCCCGATCCGGAATTTATGGTCAACCTGAAACGTTTTTTAAAGGTTAAGAAATAATGTTTTAAAAAAGGATGTCAACCATTGACATCCTTTTTTAAGTGTTTGTTTTTATTTAAAATTTATCCCACCACAATGGAGTTGTAACATCATCACCACCAATTGCGGTTGATGCTGCTTCATAATTAAGCCTGTTTACATTCTGCTCGTTAACCGGGTAAGGATAACGAAGTGGTATATCGGATATAGCATCTGCCGCAGGTTCCAGTTCAGGAAAGTCTAATCTTCTCCATTCTATCCACGCATCCCAGCCCCTGTTGTATAAAGCGATCCATTTTTGTACGCCGATGCTTTTTTTATAATTGGCTGCACTATAGGCCACACCTGGCCTTGCAAGATAGGCTTCCGCTTCTGTTTCCGTTCCACCCCAATATTCAATGGAGGCAGTTACAGCATCTTCATAGTGTTCGGCCGCAGTACCGCCAACATTAAAACCTCTCTGCGCAGCTTCAGCCAAAATAAATTTTACTTCAGCATAGTCTAAAAACAGGGCAGGAAAATCTGCTGCAATAATTCTTTCATCCGGCTTGGAATAAGTAGCATAATTACTACTTAGTCCCGGTGTGCCGCCAGAATACCCGTCACCAGCATCAAAGGTGAAAAAATTATCCAACCGAGGGTCTGCGACTTCCAGCATTGCTTCTACAATGGTACTGGCTGCTACAAAGTCCTTTCTTCCGCTTTGTACCAGGTCCACCCAGATAGGATTTGTGTTTGGAGGCCCTGATAAATATTGAAATTCAGCATTGTCATCATTGTCTCCAAATACGCCAGCAGCTGCAGCAGATTCTATGGTTGATTTTGCAGTTGCATTATCGCTGTCAACAATGGTTATGCCCATTTTTAATTTAAATGAATTGGCGAATTTTTTCCATTTTGCAACATCTCCATTATATAAAATGTCTGCACTTCCATAACTTTCGCCTGCAACATCAAGATTATTAATTGCTGTATTAAGCCTTGTCAGCAGGGTATTGTAAATAGTTTCTGCATCATCATATTTTGGAAATGGCTTGTCAATATTAAGCGCTTCGGTGTAAGGAACATCGCCATATGTAGTTACCAGGTAATACCACGTATATACTTGCATGATCTCATTAATGGCCAACTGGTTTTTTATCGTAGTTGGGTCACTAACATCTGTGGGAACAAGCCTTGCTGACTCCTGGAAATCTGCGAGCACATCACGAAAAAGAGCGTTCCAAACGGCGTCGTTTATTTCTCTTGTTGACAGGTCGTAATTACTTTCATCTGTGTAAGTTGTTTCCTGCCAGTATTGAACGATCAAACGAAAAATATTGAGATTGACATTTGAAGATGTTAATGTGTTTGCCAGGGTTCGTTGTGCATTAGAGAACAACGTATACGATGGAACATTTCTTGGATTTTTAGGATCATCATTGTAATCTGTGAGATCCTTCTTACATCCTGCTATCGTTAAAAAAATAACAGAAAGAAGCAATATTATTTTTTTCATATTATTTTTTTTAAAAGTTCAGTTTTACATTAAAAGCAAAAGTTCTAGTTGTTGGGTAAGCACCACTTTGGTAACCCTGTAAATTTCCTGAACTAATACTTTCTTCAGGATCTGCATATGGTAAGTTTTTATCTATGATCCAAAGGTTTCTACCGATCAATGAAAGGTCAATTCCTTTAAAAGGATTTAAGCGATTCATCAAATTTTTTGGAAACGAATAAGTAAGTACTGCTTCTCTAAGCTTTACAAAACTTGCATCATAAATAAAGCCTGCTGCAGGTGTTCTCCTGTAACCGAAAGTTCCAAAATCTGAATTAGGATGCCTGATATCATTTGGCTTTCCATCTTCTTTCACCCCTGGTAAAATAACACCGCCACCATCTGCAAGTGTATTACGTGATGGATTTCCAAGGTCGTTTAATCCGGCTGTTTCAGGATATAGACCTGTAGCTAAACCATAATAAAGGTCAAGTGAAAATATGTCTCCACCTTTTCTGGTATCAATCAAAAAACTTAAACCAAGATTTTTATACTTAAGCGAATTGTTGATACCACCGATCCAGTCTGGGTTTGGATCACCAATAACCTCGTTAGATGTAACAGATCTTAAATAGCGTCCATTAGATCCAACGGTTTTTTGCCCATTTGTATAAATAAAATTCTCGCCTCTAATTGTTCCATAAGCTTTTCCAAGTGTTGCGTTTAGGGAAATACCACCCTGGAAGTCAGCAAGAATCAGGTTTTCTGCACCTTCAAACAATTCAGTTACTTCGTTTCTGTTTCTTGACCAGTTAGCAGCTATGTTCCAGGAGAAATCTCTTGTTTGAACAGGTGTACCAGTTAATGAAACTTCGAAGCCTTTATTCTCAATTGTTCCGGCATTTAAGAATTTAGAATTATAGCCTGTTGAGGTTGAAACGACAACAGGAATGATCTGGTCAACCGTTTTTGCATTATAATAACTAAAGTCGAGACCTAACCTATTTTTAAAGAAGGCCATTTCTAAACCTAATTCGTAACTGCTTGTACGTTCAGGAACTAGGTCAGGATTGTTTTTAGTTCCGGTTAAAGATGCCTGCGGTGCAGAACCATATGGAGGAACAATTGTGTACACATCATCTACGCTATAAATTGGGGCGTCATTACCAACCTCTGCATAGTTAGCTCTTATTTTACCATAAGAAAGCCAGTCAGCTGATGGCGTTAGTTGGGAAAAAACAAAGCCCGCTGAAATAGAAGGATAGTAATAGCTGTTATTATCTTTTGGAAGGGTAGAAGAAGCATCTCTTCT
>JAKFCI010000300.1:0-1960 GCA_036676725.1 Chitinophagaceae bacterium | reverse complement strand
TCACCGACAGGTGTTTGATCTAGTCCGGTTCTTATTTTTTCCTGGGTATCAAGTACCAGCACACAATCCGTTTCTTTTTTATTTTTTTTCGACAAACGATTGGCGAGCTTGGCCAAAACTTTTGTAGGAGCTACGCCAATCGAAACTTTGATGCCTGTCCATTGTTCCACCGTTTCCCGCATTTCATGTGCAATCCGTTCCAGGTCTTCTGTTGGGAAAATACTCAGGTCCACAAACGCTTCATCCACCGAGTACACTTCTACATTCTGCTCACCAATGATGGTCCGTAGTGTGTCCATCACCCGCATACTCAAATCGCCATAGAGGTTATAATTGCTGGAGAAAACTGAAACATTGTATTTCTCAATTAATGGCTTGGCCATGAAATACGGCCCGGCCATTTCCACACCCAGCAATTTTGCTTCATCACTTCTTGAAATAATACAGCCATCGTTATTACTAAGCACCACAACAGGTTTATTATCCAAATGTGGTTTGAATAAACGTTCGCAGGAACAATAAAAGTTGTTGCAATCAACAATGGCGTACATGCTGCCAGAACATGGGCTAAAGCCCATTGTATTATGTTCATTTTTGTATCTCCAGCCTGAAGGCTGGAGCAAGTCAGTGACCACTGTGTGTTGTTGAATGTTCATGATTTTTGAATTCTTTCATTAACTGAAATCCATATTTCTTCATAAACTCATCATACTCTTGTTGAAATGTTTTCTTTGCATGATGCGCTTCCTGGTTCTTGATATATTCTCTCACAGCATTTACACCGGATTCACTAACAGACACGGCGAAGTAATCATCTTGCCATTCAAACTTTTCATTGCATAAATTATTTTTATTGATCCAGAAGGAACTTTCTCCTTTAATTAGTTGTACAGTTTTAGCAATTGTTTGATCTGCATTTAAAGAGAGAAGTATGTGCACATGGTCAACATACCCATTAATAAAATCAACATAAATTTCTTTCTCTTGTGCATTGCTGCGTATATGTTGCCAAACTTTGTGTCGAATGTTTTTATCTAAGAGGGGCTTTCGACTTTTCGTTGCCCAAACCAAGTGAATCCACATTTTGATCATTGGCATAAAAAATAATTTATGATTTGACTTGCTCTGGCCTTCAGGCCAGAGACCGAATTGAATGCACAACCACTCCCCATATCTTAAAATCATCAAACTCTGCGAGGTTAATGTTTTTGTATCGATCGTTTTCCGCAATCAAAAATTCTGATGAAAAATTTTTATGAAACCGTCGCACCAGCAATTCACCATTCAGCACCGCAACAATAATTTTTCCATTTGCTAACTTCAATGAGCGGTCCACAATTAAAATATCGCCATCAAAAATGCCGGCCTGCTGCATAGCATCACCTTTCATTTTAAAAAAGAAAGTAGCAGGCTTGTTTTTAATGAGCTGTTCATTTAAATCAATACCACGTTCAGCATAATCATCAGCAGCGGCACCAAAGCCTGTGGCGTTGGCTGTGCGTACCTGTTGTTGAGTAAATTGTTTACTGCCTTTGTAGGCGGCTCCGAAAAAATCTTCCCCATCCATAAAAAATAATTTAACTCTTGCAGTGCAAAGAGTGGTGATAAAAAAATATGTCTGGGTTCGTAAGAAAGTTTGGTAAAACTAAAACTTTTAGTAATTTAGTAGTGCGGTTTCAGAAAATATTTTTTTTGAAACTGTTTACTTCAGCAAACCCCACCAGTCAGTACGCTGATTGACGTACGATACAAACACGCCGGAATTTTTTGTGCATCGTTTGCACCAGGAATGTATTGAACTAAACGCTCAATGCAGCCGGGGGCAATATGCATGCACATCACAAATCGTCAATCAAAAATCTAAAATTGTTTGTTATGCAATTACAATCAATCACAACAACAACTATTCCCGGCTATCGTGTGTATGAGTATCTATTGGTATTAAGTCCGCATGAAGAAT
>JAKFCI010000299.1:0-5175 GCA_036676725.1 Chitinophagaceae bacterium | reverse complement strand
TCCAGTTTTCATCCGTTATTGCATCTGTCAATTCATAAACTTCCTCCAAGGTCATTTGCCTGAGCGATGCAATGGTTTGCTTTTTGTCCCACGGGCAGCCTTCACGCAATTCATCCATTATTGTTACCAGGCGGTCAAGTGCTTTGCTATTGTTATTCATCATCAAATTTGAAAAGCAGTAAAAATTAAAAATATCAGTAATAACACAGTAATGGAAACTATTCCAAAAACATTTAACAATATAAATTTAAGAACCGTTTTTGCACGGCTTTGCGCATAAAACCGTTTCAGACCTTTATAGAGGTAAATCATCCAGAAAACGATAAGCGCAAAATTTAACCAGTTAAAAATGCTCCAGCCCAACCAATCTTCTAAAGAGGAAAATGCAAAAATCAAAAGCAAAAGAATAAAGCTAAATATGTAATGATAGAGTGTAAAAATTGCATGATCGCTGTAATAAAAGTTTTTCCTGCGTATATAAAGCAACTTCAGTATTAATGCAAAAACAGGAAGAGAAATAAACAGTAAGTATGGAAACTTATGAAGAAATGAATTTAAAAAAGCGGATAGCATTGCGTTGTCATCGCCATTAAATTTTTCCTTGTAGGTTTTCCATTTATTTGCCAGCCTTTGCGATAACCAGGAAGAATCGGCGCTTTCAACAAAAGGATCATTATCCACTTTTTCCGGCATCATATAATACATGCTGTCTCCCAGGTTAATTGATAGCGTTGAATCAAAATTTTTTTTTCTCCTGCTATTGTTTGTAAACCTGTATGATGGATTAACTAAAGAAATGGAATAGCCAGTATCCAACAAAATATTTAATTTCTTTTGCAATACCGTATCACCAGGATGTTGGTTAAGTTGTTGGTTTACGGATGCAGATGCTTCGAAACGTTGCGGTCGCGACATAGTTTTAATGCCTGTGATCTCTATTCCATCTTTTGTGCTAGTAATAGAAAAAAATACCAGGAAAAAAATTGCGGATGTAAAAAGGTACATGCGGATTGGATCCAGGTATTTCATTCTTTTCCCTTGCACATATTCTTTAGCAATTCTTCCCGGGTAAAAAGCAAGGAGT
Organism: Chitinophagaceae bacterium; assembly: GCA_036676725.1. GTDB lineage: Bacteria > Bacteroidota > Bacteroidia > Chitinophagales > Chitinophagaceae > Flavisolibacter. Next base: position 4,091 of record JAKFCI010000299.1, on the reverse strand, counting down.
TTTAATGTTTCAAAGAACTTACCGTCAAAATGAAAAATATCGTAAATGAAGTGACGTGTTAATCCAATAAAACTTTGGTGTGGTACAATATTCTCCTGGCCGCAAACATGGCAAAAGGGACCTTCAGTTATAGTACCGCAATTAAGACAATCTTTTTCAGTACGTTTTGGTTGATGCGACACGCAAAATTTTTCTTAAAAATAGTTACAATTACCTGTACTTAACTAATAGCCAAGCATTCTAAACCATGCATGCATTAAATTTGAGCAAAGAACATCATCTGTATGAAAACTAAGCTGGCAATATTTGTATTATTTTTTTCTCCTTCCCTTTCTGCTCAATATTATTATAAAGACATTTTAGGCACTAAAGAAACCTCCGAGATCATTAGAAATTATAAAAATAACAATGTAAACAAAGTTGTTTTAAATAGCTATGATGAGAATAATACCAGGAATGATGGTTTTTATGTAGAACAACAATTTACTTCACAAGGATTAAGAACGGTTACCCGTTCGGGTGATGAGGATGCAACAATATTAACTTCATATATAAATGAAGAAGGACAGGTTGTTAAAACGGTTGACAGCAGCAACGCCATTGTGAGTACTACCGACTATGAATACAATGAAGCAGGTCAATTAATTAGCATTTCCAGCACTTCATCGGACCTTTCAGGAACTTTTTCGCAAAATGAAGTACACTTATGGGAATACTCTGGCGACCGAATTGCAAAAATGCTCCGCATAAAAAATAAAGTAGATACAACTTTCGTACAATTTAAATTAGATGATAAAGGAAACGTGGTTGAAGAACAAAGCATGCGCAAATTAGTAAAAGCCGACCCGGTTTATTATTACTATGATGCAAAGAACAGGCTTACTGATATTGTTCGCTTTAGTACCAAAGCCCGCAGGTTACTTCCGGAATATATGTTTGAATATTCTGCTAACAACCAGGTCATTCAAAAAATCACTGTACCATCTAATAACTCTGAATACCTTATCTGGCGTTACCAGTACGATGCGAATGGATTAAAAACCAAGGAAGCTATTTACAATAAACAAAAACAATTAACTGGTAAAATCGACTACGTGTACCAAAAAGGTTAAGGCACTTTGTAGCAACCTTTTTAAATAAAGCGCATAAAAAAACCTTACTCATTCAAGTAAGGTTTTTTTATTTTAACGTGTGCCCCGGATCGGAGTTGAACCGATACGACCGTTGCGGGTCACAGGATTTTAAGTCCTGCGTGTCTACCAATTTCACCACCAGGGCTCCAAAAAAAATCCATCCACCAGCGGCAGATGGATTCTCTGAGCGGAAGACCGGGCTCGAACCGGCCACCCCGACCTTGGCAAGGTCGTGCTCTACCAAATGAGCTACTTCCGCAGTGTATTAAAGAACTTGGGGTTGCAAAAATAAGTGTTCCAGTTATTGCAACAAAAAAATTTAAAGAGAAATTGGATTATTTATATTTTGGCGTGTACTCTGTGCTCTCTTGAACAGTTACATCTAATTTCTCGAAACGCTGTGTATACAGGCGAAAGCAGCCGCCAAAGGAGAATGCAACAAGGCAAAAAACAGACAAATAAAATATAAAGGCAGAAGATGAAACCCAGTTATGCGTAAAATCTCTGTCCTGAACTTTTTGTAGCTCTTCCTGATATTCTTCGTGGCGATAATCCATGTTTCGATTTTGTGGTGCAAAAATAATGGTTGCAGTCAAATTATTAACACCAATGATGCAATTAGTTTAAGAAGAATTCAGAAAATGTTTTTCTTTTCCTTACAAAGTATTCCCAAACGATGTTTCCTTTATAAACGCCTTCCATTGTTTTTAGCTTTCTCTTTTCATAATTATCTTTTTTCCGCTCCTTACCAAACACCCATTTTGCAAACCCGGCATGTGCTTTTAGTATGGCAAAAAAATAACCTTTATCGCCGGTTAACAACCCCTTCAAGGCACTGATCCAATCCAATACCAAACGAAATGGTACTTTCCACCACTTTTCGCTCAAAGGAAGGTTTTTCCAGAGCATGATATGGTTATTTCTAAAGTTTAAAAAAACTTTGCGTGGATTTCCTTTTGGAAGTGTTCCCCCTCCTACATGATAAACAATGGATTGAGGGCAACAAAAAATTTTATAGCCAGAAAGTTGCATGCGCCAACATAGGTCAATTTCCTCCTGGTGCGCAAAAAAGAATTCATCAAAACCATGAACGGCACGAAACGCAGAACTGCGTACCAAAAGTGCAGCACCACTGCCCCAAAATATTTGCTGCGTATTGTCATACTGGCCTTTATCTTCTTCACAAATATCAAACATACGTCCGCGGGCAAATGGATAACCATAACAATCGATCCACCCACCGCAAGCACCGGCATATTCAAAAAAATTTCTTTTATTATAATCAAGCAATTTGGGTTGGCAGGCACCATATTTCGGGTTGGTTTCCAATAATTCAATCATAGGCTGTAACCAACCAGGTGACACTTCCACATCGGAATTAAGTAAAACAAAATAATCGGCTTGCACTTTTTTCAATGCTTCGTTGTACCCTTTTGCAAATCCAAAATTTTGATCCAGTTGAATTATTTCAATTTGCGGGTAATTATTTTGTAAAAAAGATATTGATTCATCAGTCGATGCATTATCGGCAACAACCACCTTATAATTTTGATAAGTACTGGCTAATACCGATGGAAGAAACTGTTGCAAAAATTGTATTCCATTCCAATTTAAAATGACAACAGCGACGGATGGTAGATGGTGCAACAGTTAATTTATTTAGTCAAAAATAAGAGAACCGAAGTTATACTCCTTATTTTAGGGGCATGTTTCGTCAATTACTGAACTGGCGTACCTTACTTGCATTAGTAGCAATATTAATTGTGAGTGGTACAATTTCCTATTCCACCTACCTCGCCAATAAAATTGAAAAAGAGGAAAGGCAAAAAGTGGAGCAATGGGTAGAGGCCAGCAATCTTTTATTAAGTCCGGTAAATACAGGCGACACTCGTTTGCATTTAAAGATCATACAGGATAATGATGATATTCCCATTATTGCAACAGATCAAGCCGATAAAATATTTGCTTATAAAAATTTAGACTCCATAAAATCCGAACAAAAAGATTCAGTTTATTTAAAAGAGAAATTACAGCAATTCAAATCGGAAAATATTCCAATCATATATATTGATCCATTTGATTCGACACAATCAAATAAATATTATTACGGGCACAGTCAATTACTTCGCGAAGTACAGTATTACCCGATTGTACAATTAGTAATTGTAGGATTATTTATTTTAATTACGGTGCTTACCTTACGTAGCACTTATCGCTCTACCCAAAACCAGGTGTGGGCCGGCATGGCTAAAGAAACGGCGCACCAGTTGGGCACACCAGTATCTTCTTTGGAGGGCTGGATGGAAATTTTAAAAGATGTGCCTGGTAACGAAAAATATTTACCGGAATTAGAAAAAGATGTGAACCGTTTACGCCTTGTATCGGACAGGTTTGGCAAAATTGGAAGTACGCCCATTTTAGAACCTCGCAACGTAATTGCACAAGTAGAAGAAATGGTTGAATATGTACGCAGAAGAGCGTCAGGTAAAGTTATTTTCAGTATTGATACACATGGTCATAAAAATATTACACTACCTCTTTCAGCACCGCTGTTCGATTGGGTAATTGAAAATTTATTAAAGAATGCACTTGATGCCATGGAAGGAAAAGGATCCATCCACATTGATATGATCAACAGTGATGAAAACCTGATAATAGATGTTGTTGATACAGGAAAAGGAATCAGTACACAAAACATATCGAAAGTTTTTAAACCAGGTTTTACAACAAAAAAACGTGGTTGGGGATTGGGTTTGAGCCTTTCAAAAAGAATTATAGATCAATACCACAAAGGAAGTCTGACGGTAAAAAATTCTGAACCAGGTAAAGGCACAACCTTTCGTATTGTATTGAAAAAATAAAATAGATTTGCAACCCGAATCAAATAAACTTGTATTTGATTTGATTGTATGCCCAGGTGGCGAAATTGGTAGACGCACTACCTTGAGGTGGTAGCGC
>JAKFCI010000298.1:0-6924 GCA_036676725.1 Chitinophagaceae bacterium | reverse complement strand
ACAATATTGCACCTGCTTTGAAAAAGATTGTTACCATACTGATTTTCTTGCTAATGGTTGAGCATACCACCGGGCTTATTTCCCAAACGCCCATGAATATTGGTATTGTCCAAGATTTAGAAGAAAAGAAGGAAACCGGGAAGAAAGAGAATAAAAAAGATGATAAACACTATTCCTCTATGGTTTCTTTACACAGGTTAGCTTCTGTGCATGATAAAAACTATTGCATTAACCAGGTTGTCCTGCCATCCACCCCTGTTATTGATTATCTCACGCCTCCTCCTGACAAAACGAAACTTTTTTAAAAAGTAAATCGTTTTTGTTCATTTCAATCTAAACTAAATGCCTTCATCGCTTAGTCCCGTCGCAAGGATATGGAATCTTGTGCGGGAAGAAAAATCAGACATTACAGCCATCTATTTCTTTGCCATTCTCAGCGGCTTAATACAGCTTTCATTACCATTGGGTATCCAGGCAATTATGGGATTTGTTTTAGGCGGAACATTATCTGCATCCCTTGTTGTTCTTATTGGGGTGCTGGTTACCGGTGTTTTTTTTACGGGTCTCATGCAGGTAAATCAAATGCAGATCATTGAGCGGATACAGCAAAAAATATTTGTGCGTTACGCTTTTGCTTTTGCCGACCGTATACCACGACTTGATTTAAAAAAAGCAGATGCCTTTTATTTACCAGAATTAGTTAACAGGTTCTTTGATACTGTTTCATTGCAAAAAGGCCTTTCAAAATTATTGCTTGATCTGCCGGCAGCTATGATTCAAATTTTATTTGGGTTAATTCTTTTATGTTTCTACCATCCTTTTTTTATTTTATTTGGATTGCTTATCACTTTATTGCTCTGGGCAATTTTGTATGCAACCGGCAACAAAGGTTTACAAAGCAGCCTTGCTGAAAGCCGCCATAAATATGGTGTAGTAGCCTGGTTTGAGGAAATGGCGCGGCTTGTAAAATCCTTTAAGTTTTCTTATACTTCCGGCTTGCATCAAATAAAATCTGATGAGAAAACCATTGATTATTTACAAGCCCGCACAAAACATTTTAATGTTTTATTGCTGCAGTATAAAACGCTTATTTTCTTTAAAGTGGCCATCACGGCCTCTATGCTCATTGTTGGTGTAGTTCTTTTACTCAATCTTCAAATTAATATTGGCCAGTTCATCGCTGCAGAAATTATTGTGCTCCTGGTGATAGCTTCTGTCGAAAAGATCATGATCAACCTCGATAGTGTTTATGATGTATTGACAGCCGTTGAAAAAATAGGAAAGCTAACCGATAAGCCTGTTGAAATTTCAGGTCAATATAATATTCCCCCTTCATTGAACCTGAAAGTTGAAGCACAAAACTTAACCTTTGGATACGAGGCAGAAAAACCAATTATTAGAAACGTTTCTTTTTGTGTAGCCATGGGCGAAACCGCCTGTATTTCCGGCAATGATGGTACAGGTAAATCCACTTTATTAAAATTGCTTACAGGTATTTATTCTGACTTTACAGGCTCCTTACTGATCAACGGAATTCCTATCGGCAATTATGACATTCATTCTTTACGAGATGCCACCGGCATTCTGTTTCCACAGGAAAACATATTTCACGGTACTCTCTGGGAAAACATAACTATGGGCCGTGCAGAAGTAGACAAAGAATATATTAATGACATAGGCAGCAAAATAGGTTTGCATACTTTTTTAGCCACACTGCCTTTTGGCTACGACACTCCATTAGATCCCACTGGCAAACGACTTCCAAGAAATGTAATTCAGAAAATTTTACTGGTACGTGCCCTGGCGCATAAACCCAGGTTATTGGTAATGGAAGAACCCTGGTTGGGCATAGAAGAACAATTTAGAACCAGCATTCAGCAATTAATAATTGGCTTAAAAGGAGCAACCGTTTTTATTGCGACAAATGATGAAACGTTTGCCCGGCAATGCCAGCACAAAATACATTTAGGAATCTAATAAAAATTTGAATGATGCCGAATAATTATAAAGTTTACCAGCATATTTACGGGCAAAATAAAAAACCCCGCATCGAAGTTTGGTTTTTTATTTTATCAGCGATATGCCTTATTATTTTACTTCTTCCCTGGACCCAAAATATAAGAGCAAAAGGGAAGGTAACCACATTGTTACAGGAAGACAGGCCGCAACAAATAAATACCATTATTGGCGGACGTGTTGAAAAATGGTTTGTGAAAGAGGGAGATTATGTAAACACAGGTGATACCATTGTTTTATTATCAGAAATAAAAGAAGAATACCTGGATCCAAACCTTTTAAAAAGAACAGGGGAACAAATCAAAGCAAAGCAATCTTCATTATCCTACTATGAAAATAAAATTGGCGCTGCCGAAAACCAGATTGACGCATTGCAAAACCTTTTGCAGGCAAAGCTTAACCAGACAAAAAATAAACTTAAACAAGCAGAAGTAAAACTTCTTTCGGATAGTATGGAAATGGTGGCTGCTAATAATGATGCAAGAATTGCTGCCCTCCAGTACAATCGTCAACAAATGTTGCATGACAGTGGGCTGGTATCACTTACACAATTAGAGGGTCGCAATCAATCGTACCAAACTTCGCTGGCAAAAAAAATCAGTGCTGAAAATAAGTACCTCGCCTCCAGGCAGGAACTAAATATTCTTACTATTGAAGCAACTTCTCTTGGGCAGGAATATTTGGAAAAAATTTCTAAAGCAGAAAGTGAGAAGTTTGGCTCACTCTCATTAGTAGCAAGCGAAAGAGGTGATATTGCTAAACTTCAAAACCAATTTGCCAGCTATGCCATCCGCAATGGAATGTATTATGTAATTGCACCCCAAAGCGGGCAAATAGTGAAAGCAGGTACTTCGGGCCTTGGAGAAATTGTAAAAGAAGGTCAAATGCTTGTTCACATTGTTCCCGATCAAATCCAGTATGCCGTGGAATTATATGTAAAGCCGGTTGATCTGCCACTTGTTTCAACAGGGCAAAGCGTCAGGTTTTTATTTGATGGATTTCCCGCCATTGTTTTTAGTGGTTGGCCGGAAGCATCTTACGGAACCTATGCAGGAATTGTGTCAGCAGTTGAAAGCGATGTAAGTGAAAATGGCAAATTTAAAATACTTGTAAAAGAAGATACCACTTTTCGCAAGTGGCCCAAACAACTAAGGATGGGAACTGGTGCCAATGCCATTGCGCTTTTAAAAAATGTTCCGCTGTGGTATGAACTGTGGCGCAATATCAATTCGTTTCCACCTGATTATTATTCACCAAAAAAAATGTCAACAGAAAAGTGAAAATATTCTATATCGCTTTGCTGCTTTTTTATTCAATGGTAGGCAAAAGCCAGCAAAAAATTTTTACAGAAAAGGAATTTATTGCCACCATCAAAAAGTTTCACCCGGTTGCAAAACAGGCCGCTATTGAGGTTGAAATTGCAGAGGCTGAAATAACTACAAGCCGCGGTGTTTTTGACCCCGTATTTAGCATGGAAAACAACCAAAAAGAATTTGATGGACTTACTTATTATAACCATAGAATCGCGGAAATTAAAATACCAACCTGGTATGGAATTGACCTTTCTGCAGGTAAGGAAAATATAACCGGAAGCCGCCTTAACCCTGAAGAAACAAAAGGCACTTTAAGTTACCTGAGTCTTTCTGTTCCGTTGATGCAGAACCTTATCATTGATAAACGCCGGGCCACGCTTCAGCAGGCTAAAATATTTAAAGATCTTTCTAAAGTAGAAAGAAGCATTGTATTAAATGAACTTGTGCGGGAAGCTTTGGGTAACTATTGGCATTGGTGGGCGCAATACGCGGAGTACACGTTGATGCAGGCAGCTGTAAGCAATGCAAACAAAAGATTTCAAATGATTAAAACTACCTACATGCTGGGGGAGCGTGCAGCAATTGATACATTGGAAGCCTTTACCCAGATTCAATCGTTACAATTGCGGCAAAATGAAATTTTCACCGCACTTTTAAATTCACAATTACAAGTATCAGCTTTTTTATGGGCCGATAATAATGTGCAATATGATTTACCTGCGGATGTGAAGCCCCAGGAATTAAAAGCTGAAGAAGAGTTGATGCTGGAAGATGTTGTAATGTTCGCTCTTACCCATCCTGAATTAACACAGTACAACTTTAAATTAAAAGCGCTTCAAATTGAAAGAAGGCTGCACTTCCAGCAATTTTTGCCGGCAGTGAATTTAAAATACAACCAGTTAGGAACCTCGCTTTCAAAGACTATTAATAGTGCCTGGTTCAATAACAACTATCGATTTGGCCTTTCCGTTTCTATGCCCTTGCGTTTCTCCGAAGGGAGAGGAGAATTCAGGAAAGCAAAACTAAAAATGGATTATACAAACCTGGCACAATTAAATAAACAAGTACAAATTGTAAATAAGGTAAAGCGATATTATACAGAGTGGCAACAATCTACTACCCAAATAACTTTGCAAAATGAAATAATTAAAAATACGCTGACTTTGCTCCGAGGTGAAGAAACCCGTTTTTTTAGTGGCGAAAGTTCCCTGTTTATGATCAATGCAAGAGAAATGCGGGCTATAGAAGCACAGCAAAAATTAATTGAATTGAAAGCTAAAAATCAAAAGGCCCTAATTGAACTGAAAGGGGCGGCAGGAATGTTTTCAAAATAAAAATTTAATTATATGGGAAATTATTATGTATGGATCATTTTTAATGTTTTCGTCTTAATGATGCTTGCCTTAGACCTTGGTATTTTCCACCGGAAACCTAAAAAAGTTGGTTTTAAAGAAGCACTTATATGGTCAGCCGTATGGGTGGCGCTGGCGCTTATTTTTAATACCTGGGTATATTATTATTTGGGTAAGCAGGCAGCGCTCGAGTTTCTTACCGGTTACCTTATAGAAAAATCGTTAAGCGTTGACAATATTTTTGTTTTTGTGCTGCTGTTCTCTTTTTTTAAAGTGCCCGGCGAATACCAGCACCGCGTACTATTTTGGGGGGTTTTAGGCGCCTTAATTATGAGAGCTATATTTATAGCAGTTGGTGCGGTGCTTATTGCCAAGTTCCATTGGATTATTTATCTCTTTGGCGCCTTCCTTGTTTTTACAGGATATAAGATGTTTAAAAAATCGGCTGCAGATATGCACCCGGAAGACAACCCATTGGTTAGGTGGTTTGTGCGTAGCGGAAAAGTGACCAAAGAATATCACGGCAATAAATTTTTTGTAAAAGTTAATGGTAAGAATTTAGCAACTCCATTATTTCTTTGTTTGTTGTCTATTGAATTCACCGACCTGATATTTGCTGTTGATTCTATACCTGCCATTTTTGCCATTACACAAGACCCATTTATTGTTTATACATCTAACGTGTTTGCCATACTTGGCTTGCGTAGCTTATACTTTGCACTGGAAGGTATCATTACCCGCTTCCCTTACCTGCGTTACGGGCTTGCGATCATTTTAATTTTTATAGGTATCAAAATGCTTTTATCAGATATATTCAAGGTACCCGTTGTTGCCTCTTTAATCATTATAGCACTTGTATTAACGGTTTCAATGTTGGCAGGCAAGCGAAGGAATGTTTAACGAGGGAACTGAAATCATTTTTGACATAGGCGATCATAAAAAAAGCCCCGTAGGGGGCTTTTATAATTCTCTGTGCTCATTATCATTTTTCACTTTTTTCCGGTCGTTCTGCATTTCCTTACGGTTGTGCGTAACATCATCGCCTTTAGTTTCCTGTTCTAAACCTTCACGGCTATCGAGGTTGTCTTTATTTTGCGGCCTGGTTTGATGCCCCGGATGGGTACTATTTCGATCTGTATTTTGTTGTCCTCCTGGCTGTTTCATATTAAATGATTTAGATAATATTTATTAGAAAAATCATACCAGCTTTAAAAAGTGGCAATCATTTTTTGCGCTGTGGCCTTACCCGATGAAAGGGCTGCTTCCACCGTGCCGATGTCATCTCCATCGTATATGCCTTCCCCCGCAAAAAAGAGGGTGTTTTCAACAGGTGAATTTAAGGTTTGTACATTTTTTTGATGATCTAAAGTAGTATAGGAATAAGCGCCATAACTAAATGGATCTTTTGCCCAATTGTATACCTTCCAGGCTTTTAATTTTTGCTTTAGATCGTCAATTGAAATAGTGAACAAATTGGCTAAAGATTGTAGTGCTTTTTGCATCAATGCTTCATCGTTTAGATCCTGCAAAAGTTCGGCTTTTGGTCCGCCCAGCCACCCGGTTAAAATTGCATGCTTTTTGGGAAATTGTGTCCACCAGGTGGGAATGGTTTCCTCAGAAAAAAGAAACCCCATATTTACCAGGTCTTTGTTGCCTGTATATTTTTTTTCAGACCAGAATGCCTCGTCGAACTGCAGTATCCATTTGATAACACTTCCGAAGCCTAATGCTTTTGCCGCCCTTATTTTATCGGGCAGGAGCGGCGTGAATTTTATTACTTCGTTCTGTAAAACGCCAAGTGGCACAGTGACCAATACTTTTTTTGTCTTGAAGTTTTGTTTTGTTGAAATTATATGCACTTCATCCTTTTGCCATTCAATTCCTGTCACAACTTCATTAAAAAAAAGGGGAACGTTTTTGTTTTTTAATTCGGTTAAGAGATAATTAATGATTTTTTGGTAGCCGCCTTCAGGGCGGTATTGATCTTCCTCGCTGTTCTGGAGGTCTTTGCGGAAAGCAAAAGTGCTTGCCCTGTTTAAATTTGCTGCACTATAACCTTCAACATAACTTTTTATTGATTGGCGGGTTTGTTTGTATTTGGGTTCGTTTAAATATTCTATTAAAAATTGTTTAACAGGAATGTCGTTTTTTAATTCTTTTAATTTTTTTTGCACTTCATCGTATGCTTCGATAAAACCTTCTTCTTTTTCAAAACCTTCTTCCTTCTTTCTCCAGATATCGCC
>JAKFCI010000297.1:0-4354 GCA_036676725.1 Chitinophagaceae bacterium | reverse complement strand
CCACTGGCGCCGGTAACAGAAATAACAATTTTATGCACGTGAAAGCGTTTAAATTTGTAACAGTAACAAAAATACTATGCAAAAGTTTTGTTTTTACTCCGCCCTCTTCTTTCTGTTCATCAGCATCAGTTCTTTTCAGCATAAGAATGCAAAAGAAAAAATGAACTGGATATCACTGGAAGAAGCTGAACTTAAAATGAAAACCGAACCCCGCCCTATCCTCATTGACCTTTATACCGATTGGTGTGGCTGGTGCAAGGTGATGGACCGCAAAACGTACACGAGCCAAGACCTCATTAAATACCTCAACACAAATTTTTATACAGTAAAATTAAATGCTGAAACTAGGTCGGAAGTAAAATGGAAAGGTAATACCTATAAGTTTAACCCGTCTTATAAAACCAATGAGGTTGCTTTAATGCTGACGAATGGCGAGTTAGCTTATCCCACAACTGTGATCATTCCAACGTTAAGTGATGATCCTCAGCCTATTTCCGGGATGTTAGAGGTAAAAGAAATGGAACTGGTAGCAAGGTATTTTGCGGAAAAAAAGTATGGTCACGTAAGCTTCGACGACTATGCTAAAAATTTTAAACCGAGCTGGAAATAATTTAACGTTTCAACAATAATTCAAAAAAATATTCTATTTTGCCATTGATGATAAGGTTTAATGGTTAATGGTAACTGATTAGCGCCTCTTCCTTTACCGGAAGAGGTTTTTTTATGCCTTGAAAAAATTAGTAACGGCGTTTTTCGCCTCTCCTTACTGAATTATGACACAACCATGCAACTCTTAAAAAAAATATTCAGTCTATTTGAGTGATGATAAGGTTTAATGGTTAATGGTAACTGATTAGCCATATCCCCTCCTTTCCAGGTGGGGATATTTTTTTGTTTAGTTTATAGAAATAAAAAAGGCCCATCTCTGAGCCTTACGATTAAAATTATTCGGAGGATCTATTTACCCGCCACTACTGAGCTTGAAAAAATAATATACATCGGACCTTGTGGAATATAAGCGGCCGGCATGTGTTGATTTTTTTCGGCCGGTGCACTCACAATAGTTTTGTTTCCGAAAGAAGCCACTTTGTAAAAATTATAACGCTCCATCGTTTTACGATTTGCCAACCTGTCGTCCAACGTGTTTACCGCATCGGGCCATGTACCTTCTTTGGTATAACGTATAATAGCATCAAGAAGCGATTTATCATTTAACTGCCGGCTTACTTCTGTCTTCTCTGCCTGCGATAAATTATAAGTGGAATACATTTCGCCCATATCAGTAATTTTTACTGCTTGCGCTTTTTTCCCGTCAATATAAAATCCTTTTGTACAAGCCGTAAATGATACAGCAACTAAAAGCAACAGTATACCTTGTTTCATATTTTTTGTTTGTGCGTTTTAAGTTGAATGAAAGTAAAGATTAATTTCTTTAAACAAAAGAATTACAACCGGCACAGAGAAAATTAACAGCTTGCTTTGTTATTTCTGCTCCATCAATCTTTCTAACACAAAATAAGTGATAGGACAAAAGCTACTGTTCTTTAGTGTGAGTTGTGGCCGTTTTAGGATCACATCTTCATCGGTATAAGGAAAGCGTTCACAATCGGATGGACGAACATCATAAATACTACAATAATTATCAGCGCCGAGAAAAGGACATGGTTTTGTTTTTACTACGTAATCTCCTTCGTTGTCGAGATAGAGATACGTTTCAATAAAAACACTTTCTTTCATCCGGAGATGTTTACTGATACGTTTTATATCGGGAGTCTTGAATCGTGGAGAATAATTCTTACAGCAGTTAGCACATTGCAAACAATCTATTTTTTCAAATGCTTCTTCGTGAAGATCGGGCAATTGTTTTAACACCTTGTTCTTATTGGCACGTTTCAGAAACTGGCCATATTGTTTTTGATGTTCTGCGGATTTTTTCTCCCAATTATCTAATAAGTCATCGGACATACTGCAAATGTAATTGTTAGGTGAAAGCGCCAAGCTATTTGAAACGGCAATGAGTACTAGTTACACTCCCAATTCTATCATTTAAAAAAAGTACTCAAAAAATTTGCGAAACCGAATGGTTGCGTGTATATTTGCAACTGAACGGTTGCATAAAGCCGTTTTACAACCATGAGAAGAGACGTATTTCAAGCTATTGCTGATCCAAAACGAAGGGCTATCATCGGGCTTATTGCCATGCAGTCGATGACGCCCAACGCAATTGCCGAGCATTTTGACACAACCCGCCAGTCTGTTTCAAAACACCTTCGCATTTTAGCCGAATGCGAACTGGTGAAACAGGAACAAACCGGCAGGGAGATTTACTATCAACTGAATGCAAAAAAAATGAAGGAAGTGGCCGACTTTATTGAGCCTTTCAGGCAAATGTGGGAGACCAAGTTCAACCAACTAGACACCGTATTATCAACCATAAAAAACAACAAAAAATGAGTACGAATAAAACAAACGTTGCAAAAGATTTTCAGGAAAAATCAATTGTTGTATCAAGAGAATTTGCCGCACCGCTTGCAGATGTTTGGCGTGCATTTACTGAAAGCGAGTTGCTTGACAAGTGGTGGGGCCCATCACCATGGCATACTGAAACAAAATCGCAGGACTTCAGGCCGGGCGGTGCCTGGGTGTATGCAATGGTAGGCCCTGAAGGCCAGAAACATTGGGCACGTATGGACTATATTTCCATTACTCACCATAAAGGATTTGAAATACAAGATAGCTTCTGCGATGAAAGTGGTGTCATAAACCCAGAGCTTCCCGTTTCTACCGGGAGCAACACCTTTACTGAAACAGCGGGAGGTACGAAAGTAGCATTCAAAATGATCTATCCTACCGAAGCTGCACTACAAACTATTGTTGACATGGGCTTTGAACAAGGTATTTCAATCTGCTTTGATCAGCTGGAAGATTTGCTGAAAAGCGACAAACGCTAAAAAAAATTACGGAATTCTAATTTAAGGAAGTTGATTTTTCAGGTTCCTTTTTGTTTCAACATGTAAGCACCCGGTTATTTTCTTCACGAGAAAAGCATTAATTGATTTCCTTCTTTCTGCGCAACCGATTTCACAGTCTTTCCCCACCTGCTAACAGCTGTTTATTTGAATCGGTTCTACCCGTAACTTTGCCCGTCTTTAATTAAAAGCATGAAACAGGATTAAAGACAGCTGCCCGGCAGTTACTTTTCCATTAACAGATCAGAATAAACGCACGACATCACATGAACCTTTTTGAAGCGCAACAAAACGAATTTTCCCGTCGCCACATTGGAACCACAGGAGCAGAAGCAAGTCTGATGAAAACGGTTGCTGTAAGCAGCATGGAAGAACTCATCAGTAAAACAGTACCCGCCTCCATCCGCAACCATGAAAAGCTGGCTATTCCGGATGCAATGAGCGAAGCTGATCTGTTGAAGCACCTCAAAGACATTTCACTCAACAACAAACTGTTTAAAAACTATATTGGCCAAGGTTATTACGATACCATCACTCCTTCGGTGATCTTGCGGAACGTTTTTGAAAACCCGGGCTGGTACACACAATACACTCCTTACCAGGCTGAAATTTCGCAAGGCCGTTTGGAAAGCTTATTGAATTTCCAAACAATGGTGAGTGACCTTACAGGTTTACCCATTGCAAATGCTTCATTGCTTGATGAAGCAACAGCTGCGGCTGAAGCAATGAACATGTTGTTTCATCATGTAAACCGCACTGACGTTATTAATGCACCGAAGTTTTTTGTAGATAACGAAGTGTTCCCTCAAACAAAAGATTTGCTTGTTACCCGTGGTACTCCATTGGGTATTGAATTGGTGTTTGGCGATTATAAAGAAGCATCAATTGACAAAACATATTTTGGTGCTTTAGTTCAATACCCAAACAATATTGGTTCGGTAGAAGATTACCGACAGTTTATCCAGCAAGTGCAGGCTGTGGGTGGTTTTGTAGCAATGGCAACTGATCTGCTGGCATTAACTCTTTTAACTCCTCCCGGTGAATTAGGTGCAGATGTTGCATTTGGTTCTGCTCAACGTTTTGGTGTACCTCTTGGTTATGGCGGACCGCATGCTGCGTTCTTCACCACCAAAGATGAATTTAAACGGTCTATTCCCGGCCGTATCATTGGTGTAAGTATTGATGCACAAAACAACCGTGCATTACGTATGGCGTTGCAAACACGTGAGCAACATATTAAACGTGAAAAAGCAACTTCAAATATTTGTACAGCTCAAGCATTGTTAGCGAACATGGCTGCAATGTATGCTGTGTATCATGGTCCGCAAGGATTGATAAACATTGCAACACGTGTGGCTCTGCTTGCACAAACAGTTGCTGATGGA
>JAKFCI010000296.1:0-7759 GCA_036676725.1 Chitinophagaceae bacterium | reverse complement strand
TTGTATTCAATTGATGGAACTTGTTTTTCTTAGCCGAGGAAGACAATTTTTAGTCATTTTTCTGCAGCCTTGATTTTTTGCTCCACTTTTTTATCAAGAAAAAAGTGGAAGAAGAAATTTCAAGGCCACTGTCCAAAAAGTTTAATGAAATTTAGTCTGGCAAAGACTTTTATAATATCCACAATCTTTGTTACCGGACACTACTGATTTGAAAATGTAAGAGAAAAATGAAATTCCAACCTCCATATTAAACAATATTAACCCAGTTCTTTTGTTTCTTGTTTTACAATATATACCGCCGAATCCTTCAGCCGGATACCATCCCCAAGTTTTGTTGCATAAACTTTAGTGAATTCTGCGCCCAGGTAAAGAATCATGGATGAATAATAAACCCACAAGAAAATGATCATTACAGATGCCGCAGCACCATAGGTTGCGGTAACATTTGAATTGCCCAGGTAAAGTGAAATCAGGAATTTGCCAATGATAAATAAGAATGCCGTAAATGCAGCTCCCCTGAACGCATCCTTCCAACTTATTTTAGCATCTGGCAAAACTTTAAATATAATGGCAAACAAACCAGTGATGATTACTAAAACAATAGACAGGTTAATTACATATAAGACCAAAATAGAAATACCTGGTAACAATTCCTGAATTTGTTCGCCCAACAAATCAATTAAAGCGCTGATCAGCAAAGCAACTAATAATAAAAAACCAATGGTAACCAATAATGAAAATGAAAGCAAGCGATTTACAAGCATTTTAACCCAGCCTTTTTTTGGTTTCGATTTTACAGACCAGATGTAATTAATGGAATCCTGTATTTCAATAAAGACAGCAGAAGCAGAAATTACCAGGACAATGCCGGCTATGATTGCCCCTATATGACCTTCACCTGATTGGCTAACATTTCCCATTATTTCCTGCACCTGCAATGCGGCGCTTTCTCCTACAAGATCTTTGATCTGCGCATACACTTTACCTTCCACCGCAGCCTTGCCAAATACCAGGCTTACAACAGAAAATATAATTACCAGTACGGGTCCGAGGGAGAAGACAGTATAGTATGATAAGGATGCACTCAATTTCATGGCTTTATCATCCATAAATCCTGAGAAAGTTTTCTTGAGTATTTGAAAAATTGTTTTGATGCTTTTTAAGAATTCCATTTTTCCTCATTTTTAAGTGTGAGCCTTACTGATTTATATATTGGACGTAGTCATGAAAGGGACATTGCATTTTGAAGGAAATAAAACATGCCACCCTATAGTAGAAAATTTTAATAAGTTTGTAGAGCGAATTACACAAATCCGGGCCAGATACCACCTGCAACTGACTTTAAACCGAATGGCAGGCTTTTTACTTAGGTATAGACAGCAAACATTATTTTTCACGGATAAATTATTTTTATGAGAAGTTTATTGTACATCATCGCTGTCATTATGATAATCGGATGGTTGTTAGGCGTTTTTGTATATAGCGCTACAGGTCTTATTCACATCCTGATCGTATTAGCGGTTATTGCATTAATACTCGGTATTATTCGCAGGGCTTAGGTTTAATTCCTATTAAAACATACATATCGAAAGCTACTTTTAGAGTAGCTTTTTTTATGTTGTAAATCAAAAGGTCTTTATCGTTTGACAGGTATAGATCCTTTTTCTGACGGGATAAAATTGATCAGCATGTTGGAAAAATTCCTGCAATGAAATGCAGTTTCCATAAAAACGTTTTCCTTTTTTTCTTCAGCATGCTCAGCACATTCTTCGCACAAACCAATACACAGGAAAATAAGTTTTTGAAGATATGGTGAATTGGATGAAGCTGCATGGAGAAATGCAAAACAAATATCTTCACATTGTTGCAAACTTTCCCGGTACTCAATTTCAAGGGGCTCAACCTGCGACAAATAAAAAATACATTTTCTGCAACTCATTGCAGCCTTTCTGCAAGCACTTATTAATTCTGATGTCAATTCCATTATTATATTCTTACTAATTTCCTTTTTTTTATTACAAGCTTATCATCATTCATTTTGCACCTGGATAAAATAATAAGTTGTATCGTCCGCATATATTAATTATAAAAAAATAGCCGGTCGAGCCGGCTATTTTTTACAATGTTATATGATGATGTTATTTTACTTCATCATGCATATCCCTGTATCTTTTGATCAAATCATGAGACGCTTTTAATGAAGTCTTTTGATTTGTCACCAATTGTCTTGTTTCCATGGTTAGATCATCTGACTCTAATGCTTCTTTATAAGCCTTTTGGGCAGCATCTTCTCCAAATTCGCAGGAAGCCAGGATTGATTCCCTGTCATGACCGGTAAACGTTGCTTTTACATCCATCCAGGCACGATAAATTTTTCCTGAATTGGTTGTACCTGTTGCCGGCTCTCCGCCCAGCTTCACCACTTCTTCAGTTAACTCAGAAACATACAATGTACTTTCTTCTCCCATCCTGCTGAATACACCTTTTAAGTCAACATCAATATCCTTAGATTCATTAATTGCTCTTTCATACCCTGCAATCCGGTCGTGATTAATACGTATAAGATCGTTTAACACATCAACAGTGTCTTCAATTCTATCATTCATATTCGTTGCCATGTTTTTTCTTTTAATTGTTTATAAATAATTATAACGAATATCCTGTTGTAAAAACTATTCCAGATTTCAGGAAGTTTAAAAACAGAAATTATTTTGATAGTAGAAACACATTTAAACATCTTTTGTAGAGAATGCTCCCCTTGCCTTTGAGCTAATAATTAAATGTAGTTTAACACGTATGGCATGTGAATTATATCTTACGTCACAAATAACTCACATTCATTATGAAAAAAATAATCTGTACAGTTGCGATCACCATTTTTGTTACGGTATTGGCTAATGCACAAAGCATGGGTCGCAGTTATACTACGGCGTTAGGCGTTAAAGTTTGGGATGGCGCAGGCATTACTTTAAAACATTTTGTACAACCCAACCGTGCATTGGAATTTATTGGCTATTTCCACGGCAGGGGGTTTCGCATTACCGGTTTATATGAAATTCATGGTGACATTGCCGGCGCTCCGGGTTTGAAATGGTATATTGGACCGGGTGCACATATTGGTTTTTATGATAACAAATATGGCGATGGTGTTTTTGCAGGGATTGATGGTGTGCTGGGTTTAGATTATAAAATCAACAAAGCACCTATAAACCTTTCCTTGGACTGGCAACCTTCCTTTGAATTTGGTGATGGCAGAGGTTTCTATGGCAACCTGGGTGGATTAGGCATTCGTTATACTTTCTAAAATTTATTGACCATGGCAAAATATTCAAAGAAAGCGCAGGATAAAGTGGGTGATGTGATGCGTGAAATGAAAAAAGGTAAACTCCGCTCCGGTAAAGGTGGCAAAGGCGGGAAAGTGAAGAGCAGGAAACAAGCAATTGCTATCGGATTATCTGAAGCAAGAGAAGAAGGTGCTAAAGTGCCAAAGAAAAAAGCAGCTCCAAAAAAATCAGCATCAAAAAAATCAGCTACAAAGAAAACAGCGGTTAAAAAGTCCGCGACAAAAAAAGCGGGTACTAAAAAGGCTGCTTCAAAAAAAAGTAGTACTAAAAAAAGTGGTACTAAGAAATCTGCAGGTAAAAAATCAGCTGTAAAAAAAGCAGGTACGAAAAAAGCAACGAAGAAAAAATCAACTAAAAAAACAGCAAAGAAAAAAGCAGGTAAGAAATAGAAGCATGATTTAATAAAATGAAAATAAAAGAGGCATTTAGAATGCCTCTTTTATTTAGTTAACGCTTTCAATACTTTCATTAATAATTTTTCTTCCGGAGTAAGATCTGCATGATTATCCGGTGCTTCTATTTTATCCAATTCATCGAGGTAACGATTTAATTTGTCTTCCTCATACATTTGAATAATGCCGGGATGAACATAATATTTTTTGCAAACGGTCCGGGTATTTCCCAATTGCTTGCTCACTTCATCCAATGCCTGCACTACTTTCTTTTTGGCATCCGATTCTGAAATGGCTTTTCCTAATGAGTGAAAAGCCCTCAACGCATTCAGGCTCCCGGCCCAGGTTCTGAAATCTTTAGCGCTGAAGTCCTTACCTGTTGTTTCCTTAATATAATTATTCACCATCCCGGAATCGATGGTGCATCGCTTACCTTCTTCATCAAAATACTGAAACAGCTCTTTGCCCGGAATTTCCCTGCAAGCTTTTACAATTTTGGCCAGCTTCTTACTTTTTAATGAAATCTCCTGAACTACACCTTTTTTTCCTTTAAAGGAAAAAGTCATTTCACTACCGTTAATGGCTACATGTTTATCCTTGAGTGTTGTTAAACCATAAGAACCATACAGTTTTTCATATCCATCATTCCCAATCCGGATATAAGTTCGCTCCATCAGGCTGATTACCGTAGCCAATACTTTCTGTTCATTAACGGTTGCATGTTCCAGGTCTTTTTCTACCCGCAGCCTGAGTTGGGGAAGTACTTTACCAAATTCGTATAGCTTATGAAATTTTGTGTGATTACGTACAGTGTGCCAAAGGTTATGATACTTGTATTGCTTTCTTTGCCTGAGGTCGAAACCGGTTGCCTGTATATGTCCATTAGGCAAGTGGCAGATCCAGACATTTGTCCAGGCAGGTGGAATGGCCAACTTCCGGATACGTTCTATCTGTTCCTTATCCTTTAAAGGTTTATCATCAAAAATATAAGTAAAGCCTTTTCCTTTCTTAATCCTTTTTATACCGGTGCTTTCATCGGTAACATAAATAAGATTTGCAACAGTGGCGGCTTCTTCATAGTCTTTATCAATTTTTAAAAACTCATGATGCGACAGTTGAATGATCTCTTCACTATCTGAATTCAAACCAGCCATACAGGAACATTAAATTATTTTAAACCTTTCAGGAAGTTATTTTTCTGCGTTTATACCTGATGCGTAATACAATCATAATACCATTGAGTAAAAAAGAAAAAGAGTTGGTCAGTATAATGGGCCAATCAGTTCGTAATATTCCATAATATATCCATAGTCCCAAACCTGTCATTAGCGTCAGCAACATAATAATGGAAATATCATCTACTTCTTTTTCTTTTATCATTTTGATTAACTGGGGCAATAATGAAAATGATGTGCAGATACCTGCTACTAAGCCGATGTAATGAGGAAGCTCCATTAATAATAAGTGCATATGTAACAAATTAAAAAGCCAGGCTAATGAAAGCCTGACTTTTTGTTAACCCTTAAACCTACCGCTTATGAGACTCTTTATAAATAATTAATTATTCTGCTTCTTGTTCCGCTTCCCAGTTAATATTGTTTTCAGCAATTTCTGTAAGCAATACATCTGTTTCTTTTTCTTCGTCTAGTGTTAGCTGCAACAATTCAGCCACATCATTTTTACCCATTGTTTTTGCTAATTGTACCAAACCACCATAGGAAGCAATTTCGTAATGTTCCGCTTTTTGAGCGGCAACGATCAATGCTACATCACGGGTCATGGAACCTTTTTCTGTTTCTTCAATTACGCTTTCCGCTTCTTTAATCAATCCTTCCATTGCATCGCATTTTTTTGCCTGGGCTTTTTTACCCATCATCTCAAACGCCTGCTCTAAACGGGAAACTTGTTCTTCCGTAACATTTCTATGATCTTCAAATGCTGCCTGCAACTCTGAAGTAGTACTTGCTTTTTGCATTTTAGGTAATGCTTTCAGCAAGTGTTTTTCAGCCCAATAAATATCTTTCAATTGATCAATAAAAAATTCTTCTAACATATTTCCTTTAGAAGAATTACCATTTTTAGTTGCTGTTGATTTAGATGTTGTTGATTTATTTGCAGTAGCGCTGCTTGCTTTTTTTGTATTTGCCATTGGTTTCAATTTATATTTTGATGAATAAATTTCAAAAACGTTTAAAATTTGAATGCCATTGTGATATCATATCCGCTTGATATCATTTGTTGATTTTATTGCTCAAATACCAGTTGATTTACCCAACTTGATACTATATTAATATCGGCACCCAAAAAAAATTCGGATTACCAGCTTTTTAAAAAAATTCAATCTCAGTATTATTAATTTACCCAATGAGGCCAGAAAACGATATTATAAAAGAATTTATTTTGGTTTTTTGTAGAGCTTTCTCCCCCAACATTTACTGCATAAGCCAGTTTTTTAGTTAAAAATAAATTGGTACTTAATTTGAAATTATAGTATCAAACGAAATACTATGACTACGGATAATCATTTAAAATTTATGCAGGAGAAAGTGATGGAATTGCGTACTGCGCTTTTCTTTAGCATGAGTGATGCGGTATTAAAATTACCCACCTCTATTATCACAGCTTTGAAGGTTGATGAATTAGGACAAGTGTGGTTCTTTGTAAACAGGCCAAAACAAAACATCCAGGAGTTTGACCGTGAATTTCCCTGCCGTGCAGAGTTCTTTAAAAAAGGAGTAGACAGCCAGATTAAGATTTCCGGTAAAGCCACCATCATTAACGACCCGGAAGAATTGAATGGCTTAGTTGATTTTACAGATGAAATTAAAAAGAAAGCTTTGAATGAACTTGTACTGGTTAAAGTAAAAATTCAGAATGTTGAATACTTCGAACCACGCAAGGAAAATGAATACGGATGGTTACATGGAATTGGTAACAGGTTGTATAATATGTTTTTTGAATCACAACCTCAGCATGGATATGCTTTCTACAAACAACTTTCTTAATTAATTGAATTAAAAATTTAAAAATCTTACGATTGGATATAATCTTTACTCAAGGAAATGAAAAATTAAAAGAAAATTTTAAATGCAACTTGCTAGTCTATCACTTACCACAAAGTTTTCATTTTTGGAGGTTTCATTTCTCATCTTCTCAATTTCCTAATGACTAAATGAATCAGAAGGGATATCCTATAGCCAGGTTGAATACGATATTCTCTTTCCGCCAGTCTTTGTTTTTGAAATTTATATCCCCTGCAACCCAACGTTCGCCGTCTGCCAGCCAGGGCTTTCGTAATGGAATGGCCACATCAATTCGTAATACCAATACCATAAAATCGAAACGGAGACCGGCACCACCCCCCATCGCCAACTCCTTCATAAAATTTTTCGAAAATACAGCGCCGGGTTTTACGGCATTGGGATTTTGCCTGTAAAGCCAGGTATTCCCTGCATCTATAAACAAAGCTCCATGCAGGAAGCCGGAAATCTGGGCCCGGTATTCACTGTTCAATTCGAGTTTAATATCACCTGACTGGTCAGGTAAAAAAGTACTGGCACCAACTAACGGTGACCTGTAAGTTCCTGGCCCAACGCTCCTGCTCCGGAATGCCCGCACACTATTATTCCCTCCCACAAAAAACTGTTTAATAAATGGCAGGGAAATAGAATTTCCATATGGATACCCAAAGCCCATAATGATCCGGTTTGCTAATACACTTTTTTTGGTAAGGCCCAGGTAATAACGAAAGTCTGCCTGTGTTTTTATATACTGGGAAAATATGGCGCCTGCAATACGGGAGGGTTTGTCCTGTAAAATATTACCACTTTTAAACAACCCTGCAATATTACCGGAGAGATCCAATAAACCATCAAAATAAAAACCTGATTGAAAAGGACTTCCCTGCTGCAACTGGTTCCATAAATATTTATAGTTACTGCCCAGGATAAATTGAGTGTCCACAAAATTTTGTAAAGCCGGCTCTGTTAATGCTCTTTGCTTATATTCATCTGTTACTTTTAT
>JAKFCI010000295.1:0-12001 GCA_036676725.1 Chitinophagaceae bacterium | reverse complement strand
CTATTAATATTTTTATTGCAATAGTGAAAGGCACTTGTAAATGGAATGCCTTTTTCAACGGCATTGATCATTCCTTCCATTAAATGGGGCTTCGCTTCCGGAAACTCTTCAAAAAGTTTCTTTCCTTTTAAATCCAATCTCTTTGTAGTTCTTTCAGTTTGTTTGTTCACAAGCAAAAACTCAAAATCTACAATTTGTTTCTTTTCATTTCTTATGGCTTTAAAAACGCTTGAACCATTAGGTATAACTTCAAAAATGGATTGAAGTAATTGTTTACTTTCTTCTATTTCTTTCTCCGCATTTTTTTGTTTTGTCACATCCTGAACGATACCTACCAGTTTTATAGCGTTTCCATCTTTATCCATAATCACTTTGCCTTGTTCATGCAAATACCGCAATTCGCCTCCCGGCTGGTAAATACGTCGATAAAATTTATACTCCGTACTTTCTTTTATGGCTTTTTCCAATATTTCGTTTATTCTAGCAATATCATCGGGGTGTGTTACCGATTTTATAAATTCAAGCGTTGGTTCTATTGAACCTGGTGCTAACCCGAGTATACGAAAATATTCTTCGGAAAAACTAAATTTCAAGGTGCCCAGGTCGGCTTCATAACTTCCTATATGTGCAATGGCTTGCGCTTCTAACAGGCGATCATGTTCCTCTTTTTCTTTTTCCTTTGCTTCTATAATATCCTGCCGGTCATAAAACAATAGCAACATGCCATCAGGCATTGGCGAAGCTGACAAATACATCCACCTGTCTAATAATTTTGAAAAATATTCATCCTCAATTTTTTCCTTTTCTTTTTGAACTTGTAAAATAATTTCATGAGAACGGGAACCAATCATTCTAGGTAAAGCTTCCCAGAGGATTTGACCTGCTAGCTGCTCTAATGAATGACCTATAAAGAATTCTGCTTTTGTATTCAAGTACCTGATGCGAAATTCCTGGTCGAGTTCCACAATGGCTGCATCAATGGAGGATAAAATTTCCGTAGATTTTTTTAATTGTCTTTGCATTTTAATTTCTCCACTCAAATCATAATGCGTCCATAGAACAGCAGATACAAATCCACTTTCATCTTTTATGGGAATCAGGTATACTTCAAAATAGTGTTCGTCTAAAAAACCATCTAAGGCAGGTATGTGAACTGTTTCGCCTTTTAAAGCCCGTCTAAATTGATCATACGATGGGTCGTTTATGGAATCTGGAAAAACTTCTAAAACATTTTTGCCAATTAAATCCGCTTTACTCAGGTTATAAAAGTCTGCTGCTTTTTGGTTGCAATACAAGTAGTTCATGTGGCGGTCCATAACGATGATCCTATTAACAGAAGCCTCCATCAGGCTTTCAATAAAACTCAACCTTTCATTTAGGTGTTGTTGCATTTGTTGTTCATGGGTAACATCATGTAACAAATGCAATATGCCTATGACTTTACCATCGTCGGCTTTAATAGGAATCATGTGCAAATCATGATACTCATTAAGCAGAGTGCCCGGAGATGCCGGTATGGAAATAGTTTCGCCCTTAAGGCAGCGATTTATCTGACCAATGTCTTCTTCGTTTTTTAATTGCGGCAGTACATCGAAAAAATTCTTTCCAATTGCATCTTCTTTTTTGATTTGGTAAATTCTTTCGCATTGCTGGTTCCACAAGCGAATTGTATTTTCTATATCAGTGATCACGGCCCTGTCCAACATATTGGCAGTAATGGCATCTGCCAACTGAATCTTTTCGAACAATTCAATTTGTAGTTCTTTTTCTTTTGTTATGTCTTGTAAAATGCCAATAAAAACTTTCTTGCCTTTATAATTTAATATTTTAAAATCTGCACAGATATGAATTATTGTGCCCTTGCGCACAACGCGGCATTCAAAATTATTGTCAACTTCTTCCTGTAATGTTCGTTTTAATTCATCTTTAAAAAAATGTTGGTCATCGGCATGTATATACCTTGTTAGCATTTTTTGCGTGAGCTCTATGGATTTAGGTTTGAGCCCTAATAAAGTATATATTCCATCACTCCAGTTAATAACGCCTGTATCAAATTCCCAAACCCAGCTTCCCATTTGTGCCATCTCATCGGACTGGTGTTGTGCAAATTTATTTAGGGATAATTGTTCGGTGAGTTCCCCAACCTTTCTTTCAGAATTTTTTTCAGGGGTTATATCTTGTACAGTAACAATCATCACCATTTCGCTTTCTCCATAAACCACCATCTTACCTTTTTGGCTGAGGTACCTCACTTTTCCATCTTGCCTTACTATTCTAAATTCTATATCCGGAGGCGAATGTTGATGTAATATTTTTGCTGTTACTTCTTTTACAATTTCCCTATCCTCCTGGTGCACAAAATTTAAAAACACATTTAAACTGGCAGGAATTGCTTGTGGCTTTAATCCATACAACCGGTAAATGTTATCGGAATAAACAATTTTACGGGTTACCAGGTTAATATACCAATACCCCATATGGCTTGAACTTTCATTTAAATGCAAAACCTTATTAATGAAGTCAAGCTCATAAGCCTCGCTTTCCGCTTTTTGCTCCATGCGGTGCCATTCTGTAATATCCTGCAACGCCGCACAAAACAACATAGATCCAAAGGCACTGTATTCCCAATGCGTAATTTGCCTTACCGTTTTCTCTATACCCGCGGGTGTTATGATACGGAAGTCAAGGTGTAGCGGCACTTTTTCGCGAAATGCCATGTTAAAAGCATCGGTTACAGCATCCCTGTCGTTAGGGTGTATGAAAGGAAAAAATGTATGAAGATGAGGATTGAGCGTTTGAGGCGGAATGCCATAAATATCATAAACGCCATCTGAATAATGTATTTCGTTTGTAGCTACATCAAGCCACCAATTGCCACTGTTGTTTAATTTTTCTGCCAGATGTGAAGCCCTTCTTTCCGATGACAGTTTTTGAGACCAGGTTATGACCGGCTTTACTTTTTCAATTGGATGATCAACATGCTCGAAATGCGCAAGATTTAAATCGGCTTCATTTACCCGCAGATTTTTGCCAGTGAGTAATTTGATTTCTCCATAAGTGGTTATGATGCGAAATTGTAAAAAAGAAATTGTGCTCTTGCCAACTTCAGATGTGCGTTGAACCAGTAACTCTTTATCCTTTGGATAAATTATGCCTACTGTGCCTTCGAGGTTACTTGGAAATGTGCGAATAACATCGCTGCAATAAACAGCTTCGCTTTTCATGTCCCATTCCCAATCACCTATAAACTCATATTCCTTTTCACCAAGAAAAAGAGCCAGGAGTTTTTCGTGTCGCTCCTCTTTTTTTGAAGCTATTGTTTGCGAAAGTTCTTTCAAAATTGTCCCTTCTAATTAATAATGGGCATATAGAATGCTTTTCTTAAATTCTTTTTTAATAGGGGACAGGGTTCTTAGGTTAGCTTAAAATGTTTAAACAAATAATTTTTCAGGACCTCAGATAAAAACAAAACAACACCTCATTAATTATTTCATTACCGACATTACTTTTCAAGTTAAGACTCTTTTTATAATTTAAAAACAGTGTTGAGTTTAACCTGGTAAAATAAAGATTAAAAATAATATATGATTTTTAAAAAACAAATAAGGTTGAAAAACTTTTCTCATTAAAAGGTGTTTGTTCTAAGCTTACCTTTATTAAATAGTTTTTCACCAGAATTTCATACAACGATAACCTGCCTGGCTATATGACTTCGAACGATATAAATGCCAACAACGCCAGAAAAAAAACAACCTTTCCTGTTGTAGGGATTGGTGCAGCTGCCGGCGGAGAAGAAGCAATAACTGAATTGCTGCAACATCTACCGCACAATACCGGTATGTCGTTTTTTTATGTACAACATCCGGAGGTATCGCCAAATGGTCATTTAATACAAAAATTATCAGGGCTTACAGAATTAAAAGTTGTTAAAGGCGACGATAATGTATCAATTGAGCCAGACCATCTTTATATCCTACCACACGATAAAGAATTGAAATTAGAAGATGGACTTTTAAAAGCAGCCAAAACACCTACACGTGGTTATTCAGTGATGCCGATCAATTCTTTTTTTACCGGTTTGGCCGATACGTACCAGGAAAAAGCAATTGGTATTCTTTTATCGGGCGGCACTGTTGATGGTGTTGTAGGTATGAAAGCCATTAAACTGGCTGGGGGAATAACGTTTGCCCAGGATGAAAGTGCGCAGTTTCAAACAATGACAAAAACGGCCATAGCCGAAGGGGCTGCCGACAGGGTGCTATCTCCAAAGGATCTGGCAAAGGAACTTAGTGAATTTGCCCGTAAAAA
Organism: Chitinophagaceae bacterium; assembly: GCA_036676725.1. Classification (GTDB taxonomy): domain Bacteria; phylum Bacteroidota; class Bacteroidia; order Chitinophagales; family Chitinophagaceae; genus Flavisolibacter. The sequence continues at coordinate 7,693 of JAKFCI010000295.1, read as the reverse complement.
TTCTTATTTCTCGCAGGTTATCACGCAAATGAATGATGAACAGATCTCTGATGTAGATGAAAATCTAATAGGGATTCTCAGTTTAATCAATCGCAGCACCGGTGTTGACTTTAGTCAATATAAAATGAATACCATCAAGCGCCGTATTATACGCCGTATGATGCTATACAAGGTGAACACTTTAGCCGAATATTTGGCCTATCTGAAAGAGCATTTAAATGAAGTTGCATTTTTATACCAGGACCTTTTAATTAATGTTACTTACTTCTTCCGCGATGAAGAAACGATGGAATATTTGAAGGACGTTTTACTTCCAAAAATCATACGAACCAAAAGTTCAACAGATCCCATAAGAATATGGGTGCCGGCTTGTTCTACAGGACAGGAAGCCTATTCTTTAGCCATACTAATTATGGAAATATTGGGAGAAAATGCAGCTAACATTCCTGTACAAATATTTGCAACAGACTTAAGCGAATTTGCCATAACAAAAGCAAGGCTTGGTGTTTATACCAGGGATGAAGTTTTAGATGTTTCGCCTGAACGTTTAGAACGTTTTTTTAATAAACTGGATGGGCAATACCGTGTTATAAAAAGCATACGTGACCTTTGCGTGTTTGCCAATCACAACGTAGCAAAAGATCCTCCATTTTCCCGGCTTGATCTTATTTCCTGTTGCAACCTGATGATCTATCTTGATACCCAGTTACAAAAAAGATTGATCGCCACTTTTCATTATTCATTAAGAAATGTGGGGTACCTGGTACTTGGTAAATCTGAAACTGTTGGCACCTCGGATTACTTGTTTACGCAAGTAGACAAAAAAACTAAAGTATTTGTAAAGAAAAAGGATGTAAAGGCCAAGGCGTTATTTGAAATGAATTATAAAACGCATGAACTTATAAAAAATGTTCCTGCTGGCGGACGCATGCCCGGGTTTAAAATGAAGAATGAAGACCAGGATGTAGACAAAGCAGTTGATACGCTTTTATTAAAAAAATTTACACCCGCAAGTGTGGTGGTGAATTTAGATCTTGACATTTTGCAATTCCGCGGCTCCACCGGGCTGTACCTGGAGCCTTCACCTGGAAAGGCGAGCCTGAACCTGATGAAAATGGCTAAACCAGGGCTTGGTTTTGAATTAAGAAATATTGTTCATAAAGCAAAAAAAAGTGGGGAGGCGGTACAAAAAACCAGCCTGGAAATTACATCAGATGAAAAACCTCGTTGGGTATCAATTGAAGCAATTCCTTTAAGAGCCGACGGAGAGGAACTTTTTTTGGTTGTCTTTGAAGAAGTAAAGACAGACGCAAACGAATATGAAGTAGGTGCATTAAAAGATCAACGTGTATCGCAACTTAATATTGAATTAGCTACGTTGCGTGAGGATATGCGTTCCATAGTTGAAGCGCAGGAAGTTGCGAATGAAGAATTGCAATCAGCTAATGAAGAAATTGTTTCAAGCAACGAAGAACTGCAAAGCATTAATGAAGAATTAGAAACTTCAAAAGAAGAAATTGAATCATCTAATGAAGAATTGATCACCATTAACCAGGAACTTCAATTACGCAACGACCAATTAGCAGAATCGCAACAATATGCATTTGCAGTATTTACCACCATCCGCGAATCATTGATCATTTTAGACAAAGACCTGCGGGTAAAATCTGCCAACAAATCTTTTTATAAAATTTTTGGATTAGTTGAAGAAGAAACAGAAGGAAGGTTGATTTTTGATATCGGGAACCAGCTATGGAACATTCCAAAATTTAAAGAATTACTGGAAGAGATCTTACCAAAAAACGGGCAATATTTTGGTTATGAAATAAAGCATTATTTTCCTGGCATTGGCGAAAAAAACCTCTTGTTAAATGCCCGTCGGGTCAATCAAAAATCAAATAACCAGGATATATTTTTAATTGCAATTGAAGACCTGACTGAATACAAACAAGCCCAGGCAATTATTGCAGAAAAAGAAGCCTGGTTTAGGAATATGGCCAACAACCTGCCTGTAATGATATGGGTAACCGGAATAGACAAGCTTTGCAATTTTGTAAATAAAACCTTTTTGGATTTTAGGGGCGTTGGTCTTGAGGAAGTGGTTGGAAAAAGTTGGACGCTTGATGCCCACCCGGATGACGAACAACGTATCCTAAAAGTTTATGAAGAAAATTTTAATGACAAAAAGGAATTTGAATTAATCTACAGGTTAAAACACCACGATGGAAGCTACAAACAAATACTAAGTAAGGGAAAGCCCAATTACAGTAGCAGTGGCGCTTTTACAGGTTTTATTGGTTCGTGTGTGGAGCTGGATGAAAATGTAAAAAAAGCAATTTCAGATTAAATTATTTGCTTTCTATTTCTATTTTATATCGAAGATTTTAAAATTTGTTCTTCAATCTTTTTTTCCATTTCAACAGGAACAACCTGGAATTTTAAATCTTCACTAAAATGTTCCTGTTCAAAAATTATTTTCCTGATTTCCGAAATCCGGTCATGCGTTTGCTTTGCTTTATTATAAAATAATCCTGCATTTTTTTCTTTTCCATCTAACTCTAACTGGCGACCTGTTTGTTCCAAAATAATAATGGCTTCTTCAAGGCCTTTCAATGTTTTCCAAAGGTTTTCTTCAATGGCTTTTGTTATCCCCGCTAATAAAGAACTGTCGGTAAAAGCGTGACCAGTATGACATCTGTAACGAATGATCTTTCCTTCGGTAAATTGCACAAGTGCGCCATTACATTCAGGGCATGTTAATGCACTTAAAGTACCTTTTTCCAATACGCCTTTTATAAAAGTATCTTCTTGTGCTGCAATACTTACTTCAATTTCTAAAAGGTTTTTTTCTTCCAAAGTAAGTTGCGGATTAAGGGGCGCTGTTTCTTTAGTGAGTTGGTTAATCAACGCACCAATTTGGCGCACGGGCAATACCCGGTCTACTTCTACATATTCCATCACATTTAGTGGCATATTAGGGAACGCTGCATCGGCAGGATCCTGGATGATGCAAATACCACCTTGTCTTTTAATCGACCACAAGCCTGACGTACCATCATCTAAAAGCCCAGACAATACAATACCAATAACACGTGACCCATAAGAATAAGCAGCTGAACGAAAAAGTGCATCGATTGAAGGCCGAAACCGGTTTTCTTTAGGTCCTTTTTTTACAAGCACCTTATCCTTTTCAATCATAAGGTGGTGGTCGGGTGGCGCCACATAAATAATGTTTTTTTGCATTTGCTCTCCATCTTGCGGATGAATGGCTTTTAAATTACCCGCACGACTTAATATTTGCGGAAGTACACTTGGTGAATAAGCAGAAAGATGTTCAACCACGAAAATATATCCATCAAAATCATTTGGTAAATGCTTAAAAAGATCCACTAAAGCAATAATGCCACCTGCAGAAGCGCCAATCACAACAATATCTCTTTTTGGCATTTTAATTTTTTTCCATTTTAAAATAAACCTGGTAAAAATCAATTATTAAAAGCCATTACTCTGGCAATATTCCACGCTCAATTCCTACCCTATTATAAAGAATACAAAATTTAGGCCTTACTAATCATTCTCTTAAGTAAAAGCACAATGTTATCCACATGAGTTAGGAGTGATGATAAACCTCATATGTAAAATTTTGTGTGCACATTTTGGCCTTGCTACAGAGTAAAAAAAGCTGTTGCTTAGAAGTAGGAAAAACGGTAATAGAAATAAATCCGGCATAATTTTTACTTGATTTATATTTATTTACGCATATTAATTATTATTACTATAAATAATTGATTCATAAGTTTTTAGTCATCGACAATAAGCATCATTTTAAAACACACAAACAAACAATTAAAAAAATTAACCATGGAAAATGCAAACAATCAACCAGGCAACGGACAAGAAACAAGAACTCCATCAAGACGCGGATTTGCGGCAATGGACCGTGAAAAACAAAAACAAATTGCAAGCGAAGGTGGTAAGGCAGCACACCGGCAGGGAGTAGCTCATCGTTGGACATCTATTGAAGCCAGTGAAGCTGGTAGAAAAGGTGGCCAAAACAGCAGAAGCCGCCGCGAAAGGGAAAATGGCCAAGCTTAAATTTTAAATCAATGAATGAACAAATTGTAAGTGACGAGGATGACCAACCTCACTGCAAAAGATTAAAAGCTTACCTGGAAAAAAATAAAATGCCTTTTCATGAAACGAAAAATGGAAATGCGCATATTATACAAATAGGAAGTGAGCGAAAAAAGGAATTAAGCCAAAAAATTGAACACGAAGAGATGATGAATATAAATGAATGAATGATTTGAAAACAGAATATATTAAGCACCTCCATCCTTAAAGGCAAATAGAAAAATTTCTGTTTGCCTTTTTTAATTCAATCAATCTTTTACATGATCCTGAATAAATCGTTTTAAATAAATGGCCGTTTTACTTTCTTCATTATTGGCAACCTTTTGCGGCGGTCCCGACACAACAATCTTACCGCCTTCCTCGCCGGCACCAGGACCTATATCAATTACCCAATCACTGCTGGCTATTACATGCAGGTCATGCTCCACTACAATAACTGTATTTCCAGCTTCCACTAAACCTTCCAACTGCACAACCAACTTTTCTACATCGGATGGATGCAAACCGGTTGTAGGTTCATCTAAAATATAAAGTGTACTTCCACGACTCATACGTTGTAATTCTGTTGCCAATTTTATGCGTTGCGCTTCTCCCCCGGAAAGTTCAGTTGCCGGTTGGCCTAATCTTAAATAACCTAAACCAACTTCACGTAAAACATGCAGCGATCTTTTGACATTCGTTTCATTTTCAAAAAACCTGTATGCCTCATCTACCGTCATACTTAAAACTTCAGCAATATTTTTATCGTTGTATTTTATTTCGAGTGTTTGTGCATTGTACCGCGTACCACTGCAAACAGGGCAAGGTGCATATACGCTTGGCAGGAAAAGAAGTTCTACCATTACAAATCCTTCGCCTTCGCAATTACTGCATCTACCCTTTCCTACATTAAAAGAAAAGCGGCCTGCATCGTACCGCCGCGACTTGGCCATTTTTGAAGCAGCAAATATTTTACGCACATGATCGAACAGGCCAGTATATGTTGCAAGATTAGAACGCGGTGTTCTCCCAATAGGCTTTTGATCTACACGTACCAACCGTTTGAGGCCTTCCATCCCTTCACTTATAGAACCACCAAGTGTTTGCACTTCTGTTTGTTCCAACAAGTCACTTTCTTCCTCAACAGGATCAATATCGTGTCCAAAATGATCTGCAACTAGTTCTACTAAAACCTGGCTTACCAGGCTGGATTTTCCGGAACCAGAAACACCCGTTACACTTGTTAATACGCCTAATGGAAATGCAACATCGAGTTGGTTTAAATTATTACGTGTAACATCTTTTAATTTAAGCCATCCTTTTGCAATTCGGGGTGGTTTATGTTTAATAGAGTTTGTTGCAAACAGGTGTACCCTTGTTTGTGAAGATTCAATATTCTTTAATCCTTTTAAAGGACCACTGTAAAGGATCTGTCCTCCATGTTCACCTGCAGCAGGGCCCACATCAACGATCCAGTCTGCATGACGGATCACGTCCATTTCATGTTCAACAACAAACAAAGAATTACCCGCAGCTTTCAAATGATCCAATACGGTCAATAATGATTCTGTATCGGCAGGATGCAAACCTGCAGATGGTTCATCTAAAACATAAACAACACCAAATAAATTTGAATGTACTTGTGTTGCCAAACGAAGCCGCTGCAACTCGCCAGGCGATAATGTAGGTGTACTTCTTTCCAGTGATAAATAACCCAAACCCAAATCAAGTAAAACTTTTATCCGTGCCACTATATCTTCGGCTATACGTTGTGTTACTATTAATTTTTCGGGATGATCTTCATTTGCTTTATTCGTAGTTCTTTTACTAGCATAATGCTCCAGTAAATTATAAAGTTTTAATAAGGGTAGCCTGGATAGTTCTGTAATATCGTGGCCTGCAAACTTTACGGACAATGATTCTTTTTTCAATCGCTTGCCGCCACAAGTTGGGCATTCGCTGCTGATCATATATTGCGCCACACGTTTTTTCATTAACTGGCTTTGCGTATGCGCAAAAGTGTGTAACACATATTTTTTTGCGCCGGTAAATGTGCCCATGTAGCTTGGCTCCATTTTTCTTTTTATGGCTTGCCGTACTTCTTCTTTTGTAAATCCCGCATACACGGGAACGGTAGGTTGTTCATCTGTAAAAAGAATCCAATCCCTATCTTTTTTTGGCAGGTCTTTCCATGGAACATCTACATCATATCCAAGTGTGGTTAGAATATCTCTTAAATTTTGCCCTTGCCAGGCACTTGGCCAAGCAGCAATGGCTCTTTCCCTAATGGTTAACGTATCATCTAAAACCATTGACTTTTCTGTTACTTCATAAACCCTTCCTAATCCATGGCATTGGTTGCAAGCGCCTTCTGCAGTATTAGGTGAAAATGATTCGGCATATAACAAGGGCTGGTTTTTTGGATAATCACCAGCACGAGAATAAAGCATTCTAAATAAATTGGACAAGGTGGTTACTGAGCCGACTGAAGAACGGGTGCTGCCTCCACCTCTTTGTTGTTGCAATGCCACGGCTGGTGGCAATCCTTCCACAAGATCAACTTCGGGTACAGGCATTTGATGAAATAAGCGACGTGCATACGGTGAAACCGATTCCAGGTAACGCTTTTGTGCTTCAGCATATAAAGTTCCAAAGGCCAATGAAGATTTGCCAGAACCGGAAACACCTGTAAACACGACCAGTGCGTCGCGTGGAATTTCCAGTTCAACATTTTTTAAATTATGCTCTCTTGCGCCACGAACCTTAACAAAGCCAGTAAATCCATTTTTTGCCGCACCCTTACTTTTTTCCATGCGACTGTAGGGGTGCAAACTTTATGCCTTGGGCAAACCTTATTATGATTTGATCTTAAATTATCGTGGATGTGGAAGATAGTTTTTTGAATTTCAAAATATATTCAATAATTATTATTCACATTGAAAAAAATGTCAGACTACCGTAGAGTTAAAAAAAAAGAACTGTATAACGTTTTTTGAATATATAATTTTTAATTACTTTCTTCGTGCAAGGTTTTATTTATAGCACGACTTTTTTATTTCCAGGCGATTTCCCCAAACAATTATAATAATTTTTAATTTATTTCTCCAATTCTATTTGGACAATTTAAATAATTGTTCAACTGATTAGGTGACGATAAATTTTTTTCTAAAAGCTCGAACTGGTTATTTCTACCCCTTTGATTACATGAAAATTATACCAGGTATTTACCAGGTAAATTTTTTAAAACATTAAAACTTATAGGGACAATGACCATCAATTTTAAAGCACTGAATTTTCAAGGTGTAACAACTTCCTACCTTTTTAAAAACAGGCATAAGCCTCACATTCAATACTTGAAAGTTACTCAGGATCATTTTTTGATCCACTTCCAAACTGATCCTCCTTTTAGTTAAATACTAATCTAATTATTAAAGCAAATATGTAGTTGTTCCACAAAGCGAACGATTACGTATACAGGCAATTATTGTCCATTCGTCAAAGTTTGCAATTTAAATTTCTTATTAAAGGTTAACCTAAAAATCCATTTTTTATGTTTGGAACCAAATTCCCTCCTACAACT
>JAKFCI010000294.1:0-10881 GCA_036676725.1 Chitinophagaceae bacterium | reverse complement strand
AATAAAATAAGAATACCAAAAGTAGCTGCAGTGGCAAAAGAAGTTATGAGGTAGGCATTATTAATTTCCTCATTTAAAAATGTTTGCTCAACATATTTAATCAGGGAGTCTAACAAACCACTTCCTAAAAATAAAATGGCAGGTAAAGAAACCAACAAAACCAGTGGCAGTTTTTTTTGTGTTGAAGCCTGGTTTTGTTTTGGTGGCAAACACGTTAGAAATACAGCTGCAAGCGCAATAATAATTCCCGCAATTTTTACCCAGGTAGAAGACTCGTTGTATAAGTACAGCGAGAAAACAAATGGAATAACAAGCGATAATTTATTAGCTACGGAGGCAACGGCAACACCAATTTTTTGCGTGGTAAAGGCTATCAGGTTGAATAATAAAATAAAAAGTGATCCCATAAGCAAAGCCCATTTAAACCAAGGCTCGCCTGTGGAGGCTGCACTGATTGGAAAACTTCCGTTAACAATGGAACCTGTAATTACACAAGTAATATAATTGAAAACGATAGCCTGGAATGCAGGTATACCAACCCTTTGAAGAACTTTAAAAGAAAGGGTCAGGTAAGAACTAAGAACAATAGAACCGATTAGGTACAGCAAAATAAAATATTATTGAATGTTTGTGGATTAAGGATTTGAATGACGTTGGTTGCGATAGTATTTTATTTTGTCTGATTGAAATTGTTCGCTACCAGCGTATTGATGATTTTGTAATTGCGGTGCGGGCAAGCCTTTACCTACTAATAAACTTTCATTGGTAATAACTTTAGCTTCATCCCATTCATCTTCATTAATAAAAGATTGAAGCATTTGTGTGCCCCCTTCAACCAAAAGTGATTGGATATTAAAATGGTACAAGGCATTTAATATTTGTCCTGCTAAGCCAATTTCGTTTGAAATCTTATAAAATTTTAGGTTATTTCCTTCGTGAGATTTTATAAGGTTAAATACAATTGTTTTTACTTTTCCATCAAAAAGCTTAAGCGTGGATGGTAACCGCAAATTCAGATCAACAACCAGTCGAACAGGATTTTGCCCAGGCCAAAGCCTTGTTGTTAATTCAGGATCATCTAATAATGCAGTATTTGTTCCAACCAAAATAGATTGCACTTCGCTGCGCCATTTGTGCACCAACCTGTTTGTTTTTTCATTGGTGATCAACAAGCGCTCATTACCTAATGCAGCTATTTGCCCATCCCCTGTTTGCGCCCATTTTAAAAATACAAACGGCCGGCGTTGCTGGTGAAAAGTGAAAAATGCTTTATTAATTTCCAGACATTCCTTTTCTAAAATGCCGGTTTCAACTTCTATACCTGCTGATCGTAATTTTTCAATTCCTTTTCCATCAACAAGTTCAAACGGATCGCGACAACCAATTATAACGGTTTTTATATTTTCTTTTATAATAAGTTCGGCACATGGTGGTGTTTTACCAAAATGCGCACAAGGCTCTAATGAAACATATCAAGTTGAATCTTTAATAAATTGCCGGTCGTCTTCTTTTACTGATGCAATACAATTTACTTCGGCATGCGCCTGACCATATACATGGTGGTAGCCTTCCCCGATTATATGATCATTATATACCAAAACAGATCCAACCAAAGGATTAGGCGCAACCTGGCCCGTGGCTAATTTTGCCAATTGAAGGCAACGGTGCATATATAGTTCCGGTGTAGTCAAGCGATATTCAAAGCGCCAAAAATAACGAACATGGGTTAAGTTTGTTAAATGAAGATGAACGAAGCGGAACTATGGCTGCGGCAACGTTTGCAAACAGTTTATGATGAACAGGAATCCATCAATATTTCATCACTGGTAATGGAACATGTTACCGGATTACCTCGCATGGACCGACTCACAAAAAAAGACATTCCTCTGAATGTGCACCAGCTCCATCACCTAACAGAAATAGAACACAGGTTAATGAAACACGAACCGGTTCAATATATTTTAGGTAAGTCCTGGTTTGCAGGAATGGAATTATTTGTTGATAAAGGTGTACTAATTCCACGACCCGAAACAGAGGAATTAGTTGAATGGATTGTAAATGATGTAAAAGCAAGAGGAATTGATGTTTTTTCAACAGACCCGACAGATGCAGACAAAACAACAATTTTAAAAATATTAGATATTGGTACCGGAAGTGGTTGTATTGCACTGGCGCTAAAGAAAAAAATGCCCAAGGCCGAAGTATGGGGTTGCGACATTAGCGAGGAAGCCTTGAATGTAGCCCGCCGTAATAGCGCTTCATTAAACATCAGGGTAGACTTCCAGGGTGTAAACTTTTTAGATGAAGCGCAGCAAAAGTTTTTGCCTTCAGTAGATATTATTGTTAGCAATCCACCATACATTCCACATCAGAACAAAGAAACAATGCATGCGAACGTTGTAGACCACGAGCCACATACTGCTTTATTTGTTCCGGATGATGATGCTTTGATATTTTATAAAGCGCTTGCAACTTTTGGCAAAAAACGGCTGCATGCAGGCGGAACGATCTACGCAGAAATACATGAAAATTTAGGCGCTGAAGTAAAACAACTTTTTGAAAAGGAAGGCTATGCCGAGGTAACAATTAAAAATGATATGCAAGGCAAACAGCGAATGGTTAGAATTAGGGCCGACGAATTTGCAATAATTGAAAATGTTTGAGAACAAAAATATTACTGAGCACTTTTATCAACTGCCAACACTGTTTTTGCACCTAAATCCCTTGCAACACGCATAACACCAACCACGTATTCCAGTGGAACGGTTTTATCTGCATTGATCACCACCGTTGGATTTAAAGAATCTTTTAAAATGAAAGGCATCAGCGCCGTTTTCATTGCAGAATCACCAACAACTTTTGTTGTTCCTACGTAATAATTTTTATCTACATCAATAGATACAACCACACTTTGTTTTGCTTTTGTATCGCTTTTTGCTTTCGGCTGCGAAAGCTTGATCACGTTGGGATTTGCTAATGTAGAAGCAATCAAGAAAAACATCAATAAAATGAAAATGATGTCGTTCAACGAATCGGTGAAAACCTCCGGGCCTTCCTTATGTCTTTTCCTTAGCTTCATACGGGTTTACTTTGTAGGTTCTTGAAGAATATCCAGGAAATCCGCGGAAGCCACTTCCATTTTATTAGTTGTCTTATCAATTTGGGTTTGCAAGTAGGTATATCCAAGGTAGGCAATCAAACCAATGATCAAACCTGAAATAGAAGTAACAAGTTTTGTATAAATACCACCTGCAATAGAACCAATCTCCAACTCATTTGTAGAATTGATCTGGAAAAATAATTGCATCAATCCAGAAAGTGTACCTACGAAACCAAAAATGGGTGCGGCTCTTGAAATGACACCAAGCACATTAAGATTTCTTTCCAGGTTGAACATTTCTTGTTGTGCCACACTTTCCATGCTGGTATCAATAGCATCAATAGGTTTACCTATACGTTGAATGCCTTTTGTAATAATGCGTGCAACGGGGTTGTTTGTATTTTTTGAGAAGCTTTTTGCAGCAGTTACATTACCGGTAACAATATGATCTCTTATGATGTTCATAAAGTTTGAATCGATCCGGGATGCATGCCTGATGGCGATTGTGCGTTCAGAAAAAACAAATATTGTGGCCAGTAACATGATCGCTAAGGGAATCATTACCCAGCCACCCATTACCAGTATTTCCCAAAAACCAAGTTTTCCATCACTATTCAGGTCGCCTTGTAAAACAGTATTAACAGCAACGGCTGTAGTATCAATAACATTTTGCAGCAGGTAAATCATATCCTATTTTTCTTTGAGGTCGTAAATGTAGTATAAGGTATTGAATGTTGGATAACGTTGTATATAAACGAATATTGTTTTAGCATTTCGATCAAAAAAAATGCTACGTATTAAGTAGCATTTTAAATTGTTTATTTAACAAAGGTTTGTTGGATGAATTTTAAGACCTGCTTTCCTTATTCTCTTTATAATCACTAAAGTCAGTGCCTGCATGTTTTACCATCAAGGCCTGAATTTGTTTCATCGTTCTTTCCATTCCATCGGCGCTGCCATCTAAAAAGATCACGTTGCCTTTTCCATATTCAGCAAAATTCTTAATTGATTCCGTCCACATACTAAACAAAATAACATTGGTATCTAAATTTGCCTGCTTCATTTGTTCGGCTGCTTCTGACATACCGTGTGCAACTTCCTGGCGGAAAAGCGCCACACCTTGTCCACGCAAACGGGCAGCTTCTCTTTCGGCTTCAGCAGCAATTTTAATTGAATTACCATCTGCTTCTGCAGCTTTTGTCTTCGTGATCAGTAAAGCCTGTCCTTCGTTTTCGGCAGCTGCTTTTAAATTATTTGAAGCAACTACTTTGCTCATTGAATCAAGAATTACCTTATCGAATGTGATGTCTGTGATCTGCAAATCCAACAACTGGTAACCCCAATCTTCCAGGGACATATCAACTTGTTCCTTTACATATTCAACGATCTCTTTACGTGAACCTAAGATTTCTGCTTGTCTTTTTGAAGCTACATAAGTTCTTACAGTTCCTTCGACAGTGCGGATCAACGCCTGCATCATATCGCGTTCGCTAATAAATTTAAAAGACACTTTCTTAATTGTTTCTTCATCTGCATTTTGAACAGAATACAAAAGCATGCTTTTAAAATACACATTTGCCTGGTCCATGGTAATAGCCTGGAACTCTAATTCGGCAGATCGGTTTTGATAAGAAACTTTGCGGAAAACCTGCTCGAGTATTGGGATTTTAATATTTAATCCCGGGCGAACAATACGCTGGTATTTTCCAAACATGGTAATAACACCTATATAACCCTGGTTAATAGTAAACAGCCCGCTAAAAACGATGAATAATAAAATTATAAGCCACCAATAACTTAGGATCAAATTAACCAATCCACTGGCGCCATTTTCTTGCAGTAAATACATAAAATTTCAGTTAGTTCGGCTTAAAGATAAGCAAGAGTTTTTTATACCATATTATGCAACTTTTTTAGTGTGCATTCTGCGCAGCAAAACAAGTTTGAACTGTTTTCTTGTTGGCAACTTTGTAAAAAGTAATATTAAATTTACATGGTATGAAAAATAAAAAACCTTTATCATTTGCATTACTTTCTACTATTGTAACTTTTGTTTTGTATTTAACTATCCAGGTAGGTATTAGAGGAAATGTTTTATCCTCTGAATTATTAATATGGACCTTTTTAAGTTCCGTTCTTTTCTTTTTTCTAATGTTTTTTTGGGTGAAGACGAGATTAAAAAAACAAGAATAGTCTTATTTAGAAATATTTTATGCAACCTTAAAAGCTGCGGCAGAAACCTCAAAACTTTTTATAATAATTCCTGCTATTCCTTCAGGTACAGAAAAATTTCCACCCGGCGGTTTCTTTGCCTGCCGGCTGGTGTATTATTGCTGGATACAGGTTTGCGGCTTCCCCAACCTTTTGTAAAAAATTTACTTTGAATATTTTTTTGTAAAAAAGCAGTTACTGTTGCAGCCCTGTTCATTGATAATTCTTCATTGAAGATTTCTTCTCCTTTATTATCCGTATGCCCATGAACTACAATAGAATCCATAGGTTTTCCATTTATGATCTTTACAAAACTATCAAGCACTTTGGTGGCTTGCCGGTTCAGCATAAAACTATTTGTTGCAAACAAAACATCAGGAATAACAAGTGTATCTACTTTTAAAAGTTTTGTTGGGGTAACTTTTTTTATGGGCAAGGTTGTTTTCTTTTTATAATAAACCATTGACCTGGTAAGGTGTTCATGTCTTTCGTCCTGTGTGTAAATTTCAGCTTCTGTCTTTTTCCAATCTGCACACATTCTTTCATTATGATCTAATGGCTTTAAAGAAACATCATCATACAAAATATAAAAGTTATTCTCTGTATCAATACCTGTTAACCCACCTACACCCGCTTTTTTAAAATTACCAAGTGTAACATAAGCCTCCGTTCCGTTTGCCGTATAGTCCAAAATTATTTTTTGCCAGGTAGTATCTCCTTTTACCGGTTTATACTTTGCATTTGTAAAATAGGCCGATGCGATGATCTTGTTGTATGGTTTCTTTTCAAATAAAAAATCGTAATCGGAAAAATAAATACCCAAACTATCCAATAAAGGATGTACTGATTTTACATATACCTGGAACCGGTAGCTTTTACCTTTTTGTAAACCACAAAGCAGGCGGCTTCTAACAAAGGTTCTATAAAAAGGCTTTTTTGTATTTCCAGCAATTAAGGCAATGTAATGTGTGCCACCGTTTGCAATAGCAGGTTCGTTAAAATAATAAATAAAAGAAGGAACGTTGTATATCCACCCTTCAGGGGCGCAATTCATTTTGTATTCGCTACAAATGTTTTCCTCTTCAAAACCGCCATTTACCAGCAGTTCCTGGGCAGCGGAGGTGAGCGGAAATAAAAAAATAAAAAAATAAACGAAGCGCACCATACAAAGTTATGGAATTGAAGTTGTGCTTCCGCTTCCACTCCTTTCTTCCCAAATGCTTACCAAATGCACAATGGTTTCCACTGCTTTATTCATATCCTGCACAGAAATAAATTCTTTTTTTGAATGAATAGCCTGCATCCCGGTAAATAAATTCGGACAAGGTAATCCCATAAAAGACAAGCGGCTTCCATCGGTACCACCACGAATACTTTCCATGATCAATTCTAAACCAGATCTACCAATTGCTTCCTTCGCGTATTGCACAACCTGGAGATATTGATCCAGCACTTCTTTCATGTTGCGGTATTGTTCCGTCACCTTGAATTCAAAACCAGCGCCCGGGTATTTTTTTACTACTGAATCAACAATAGATTTAAGTGTATCTTCTTTAATGGCTAAACCTTCTGTTATAAAATCACGAATAATAAAATCCAGAGAACATTTTTCAGCAATACCATCTATTCTTGTCGGATGAATAAAACCTTCTTTGCCTTCGGTTGTTTCCGGCGATAAAGTATTTGTTGGCAGTTGGGCCATTATTTCCCCTGCGATTTTTAATGCATTTACCAATTTGCCTTTTGCATAACCCGGGTGTGTGATTACACCATGAATGATTACTTGCACGCCATCAGCACTAAATGTTTCATCTTCTAATGACCCTCTTTCTCCTCCGTCTAATGTATATCCAAAGTCGGCTCCTAGTTTATTTATATCAACCTTTGCAGTCCCTTGTCCCACTTCTTCATCCGGCGTAAATAAAATTTTTATTGTGCCGTGTTTTACTTCTGGATGCAGCATTAAAAAATTCGCGGCATCCATAATTTCAGCCACACCAGCTTTATCATCGGACCCTAATAAAGTATTGCCACTTGCCGTTATTAAATCGTGACCAATTAATTGATCGAGGTAAGCAAAATCTGACTTTCTCAAAACAATTTTTTTATCATCCGGCAAAACAATATCCTGGCCCTGGTAATTTTTATGCAATATTGGTTTTACACCTGTACCACTAGCGTCCGGAGCCGTATCAACATGGCTGCAAAAACAAATTACCGGCACCTGCTTATCTGTATTGGCCGGTATAGTTGCATATACATATCCCCATTCATCCATATGCGCATCTTCAACACCAATTTCAAGCAGTTCATCTACTAAAATCCTTGACAGGTCTTTTTGTTTTTCCGTCGAAGGATGCGTTTTTGAAAGCGGGTCACTTTGTGTATCAATTTGTACATAGCGCATAAAGCGTTCGGCGGCTGTGTAGTTATATCCTTTCATCATAATTATTGGTCGTCGAAAATACTATTATAAAGTATGCAATCAATTTTGCAAACAATTTGTAACTTGTTAGCGAACCAAAACTTAGATAATGAAAAAGCTTTTCATTGCTGCCCTTGTTGGAGGCATCATACTTTTCATCTGGCAATTTCTTTCGTGGGGTGTTATTAATTTACACAAACCTGCGCAACAATACACCGCAAAGCAAGATGTAATCCTGAAAGTGTTGAATGAAAATCTGGAAGAAGGAGGTTATTTCGTTCCAAACGTACCAGAAGGGGCAAGTATGGAAGAAAACCAAAAGTTCATGGATGATTCCAAAGGCAAACCCTGGGCAACAATTCAATACCACAAAGCCATGGAAACAAATATGGTTTTAAATATGATCCGCGGACTCATAATCAATATAATTATTGTTTGGTTGTTGTGCTGGATGATTGTAAAAATGAACATCCCTTCCTTCGGCACCATATTAACCGCAGCACTTTTTACAGGTTTGATCGTATTTTTTAATGCGCCTTATACAAATCACATCTGGTATGAAAGTTTTGATATTTGGGCGCATTTATTAGATGCAATTGTAAGTTGGGGTTTATGTGGATTATGGTTAGCCTGGTGGTTTAACCGGAAACCCGAATCGGCAAGAATAAAAATTATTAAACGTACGCCCGAAGAAAGAACGTAAACAAATACTGTTGTATAAAAAAAGCACTCAAAAAATGAGTGCTTTTTTTATACAAAACCAAATAAAACTTATTTGGTTAATGATATTAAGGCATTATGATCCTCGATACAGGTGTGTTTTCAACTAATTCAATATCAAAAATTAGATCCTGTCCTGCTAATGGGTGGTTCGCATCAAGCATCACGGTTTCTTCTTTTACTTCAACAATAACAACCGGCATCGATTGACCCTGGCCGTCATTCATCATTAACTGCATACCAACTTCTGCTTTCATTTCTGATGGAAATTGTGATTTTGGAAATTCAATTATACGTTCTTCTTCTTTTTCACCGTACGCATCGACAGAAGCAATTTCCACTGTTTTTTTATCACCTACATTCATTCCTCTCACGCCATCATCAAAACCTTTAATTACCTGGCCGCTGCCCACTGTAAACTCCAAAGGTTCACGTCCTTCCGAAGAATCAAAAGTTTCGCCACTGCGTAATTTTCCATGGTAATGCACTTTTACCTTGTCGCCATCTTTAACTTGCTGCATAAATTTCTTTTTTTGAGGGTCTACTAAAAAATCTTATCAAACTCAATTGCGTTGCACACTTGTACACTATAACGTTTACCGATACGGCTTAAAATATAAAATTGATCTTAAGCACTGCGTTTTTAAAGAAACGGGCAAGGTAGCAATCTTTCACGTTTCACTTAACAAATTTTCATGAAATTTACTTTATGAACCTGATTTTAACGCTTGCTATACTCAGCTTGACCTTTACTTCTTGTGCCCAATCTAAAAACACACAAACCATGCCCGGCAACAGTACTTCGCAAAATATTATTCCTGCAGCTGAACGGCTGAACGAATATTTGCCGCTATTAAAAGGTAAAAAGGTTGCCGTGTTTGCCAACCAAACTTCAACAATTGGTAACAAGCATTTAGTTGATGTTTTGCAAAGCAATGGGATAATCATAAAAATTATTTTCGGACCAGAACATGGATTTCGCGGCACAGCTGATGCGGGTGAAAAAGTGGAAAGTACAATTGACAAAGCAACCGGCGTTCCCGTCGTTTCTTTATATGGCAAAAAGCGAAAACCTTCAAAAGAAGATTTAAAGGATGTTGACATTATGCTTTTTGATATACAGGATGTAGGTGTTCGTTTTTACACATTCATTTCTTCCTTGCAGGAATATATGGAAACGGCTATTGAACAAAATATTCCTTTGATGGTGCTGGATCGTCCAAATCCAAATGGACACTATGTTGATGGACCGGTACTGGAAACAAAATACAAATCATTTGTGGGCATGCAGCCCGTGCCCATTGTTTATGGAATGACCATTGGCGAATATGCACACATGATACTTGAAGAAGGTTGGTTAAGCAAGGAAGCAATGGAGGCTTACACGCAAAATGTTTTAGCAGCAACCTACCCACCGGGTGCCTCGTATTTTGGATTAACGGTTATTCCATGTGGCAATTATACACACAACAGCAAATATGTTTTACCCGTTAAACCTTCACCAAACCTGCCAGATATTCAATCCATTTATTGGTATCCATCAACCTGCCTGTTTGAAGGAACTGTATTAAGTGAAGGAAGGGGAACTGAAAAACCATTTCAAATTTTTGGTCATCCTTCTTTACCTAAAAACTTATACAGCTTTACACCCATTTCACGTGAAGGTGCAAAAGAACCTAAGTTAAAAGGGCAGCTCTGTTATGGATGGAATGTAAGTGGAACACCGAGCGAAGTATTAAAAAAGGTAGACAACCGGATCCAGCTAAGCTGGTTGATTAATGCATACAAGTTATTTCCTGAAAAAGAAAACTTCTTCATTTTACCAAAATCTGGCAATGCGGATGAAAGTTTTTTTAATAAACTTGCCGGCAATGCAACACTTATGAAACAAATTAAAAGTGGCACAACGGAAGAAGAAATCCGCAAAAGTTGGGAGCCAAAGTTGAACGAGTTTAAAAGCATCAGGAAAAAATATTTGCTCTATCCTGATTTTAATTAGATCAATTTTGCTTCTTGCGATGTAAAATAATTCACCAACCAGTGACATCCCTATTTCCTTTTTAACTTCCCGACTTTAATGAACTATAAAGATTTGCGCATTGTTTTTATGGGCACACCGGAATTTGCGGTTGCCTCTCTTGATGCTTTGGTAAAAGCTGGCTGCAATATTGTTGGTGTCATAACCGCTCCAGACAAGCCGGGTGGAAGAGGAATGCAATTGCAACAAAGTGCTGTAAAAAAATATGCAGTTGAAAATAACCTGTTGGTTTTACAACCAGAAAAATTAAAAAACCCAGAATTTTTAGAAGAACTAAAAGCATTGAAGGCTGATGTGCAGGTTGTAGTTGCATTTCGCATGTTACCTGAAGTTGTATGGAATATGCCACCCATGGGCACTATTAATGTGCATGGATCTTTATTACCG
>JAKFCI010000293.1:0-4706 GCA_036676725.1 Chitinophagaceae bacterium | reverse complement strand
GGTTGTTTGCCATATTTCTGTTCGGTATATTTTTTTTCATAAAAAGAGTTGACGCCTTCATCCATCCAGGGATGGTCTCTTTCATTAGAAGCAAGAAGGCCGTAAAACCAATTGTGGCCAATTTCATGAGCCAATACAATGTCTAATTGTTTTTCGGAAGGCATTGGCGCTATAATAGTAATGGTTGGATATTCCATACCGCCTCCGGCACTTAGTGGACCTTGTACGGCACTAAGATTATTGTAAGGATATTCACCCACTTCTTGTGCATAAAAACGAACTGCATCTTTACAAAATTGAACACTGTTTTTCCATTGATCCTTATGTGCCGGCGTGTAATAAGTAGTTACATTAATAATTTTTCCTGAAGCCAACATACAGGTATCAGTGTTCACTATAAAATCTTTGTTTGCAAAAAGGGCAAAGTCATGAACGCTGTCCTGTAGAAATTGTAAGGTTTTCGTTTCCGTTGGTGTTTCTACAAATAATTCAACTGCTGTATTTTTTGAAACCGGTTTTTTCTTCGGGTTGACTGGCTTTTTAGCAGGTGATTTTTTTACTGTCGTTTTCTTTACTACAGGTTTTGTAGTAGTATCAAGCCTGTTCAAATACCATCGCTGTTCTTCTTCGGGGTTTTGTAATGTTCCTGTCGCCGCAACAACATAGTTTTTAGGTAATGTAATCCGTACATCATAATTACCAAACTCACTGTAAAACTCTCCCTGGTCAAGGTAAGGCATAGGATGCCATCCTTTTGCATCGTACACAGCGGGCTTTGGAAACCATTGTGTAAGCTGGTAGGCTTTTTTTTCAAACCCACCCCGCGAAAATGTAAATGGCAGCTTAACATGAAAAGGAGTTGTGATTTTTATTTGTTGCTTTGGCGGGAGCGGCGCCGGTAAAACAAGTTTAATAATATCTATATGTTGCGGATGATCTACTGTCTTTGCAGTTATACCATTCACTTTAAAATCAAGCCTATTAATATAACCTCGTTTCTCTTTTCCTGAAAAATAAAAATCAGTATTCCCATTTAATAACTGCTGGCTGGTAAAGGCAGTCTTGTCGTTTTTATATGCATTAGGCCAAACATGAAACCAGATATAGGTAAGCGTATCCGGAGAATTATTCAGGTAAGTGATTTTTTCAAATCCATCTAAAGTATTTTCCTTGTCGTTTAAGGTAACATCAATTACATGATCTACTTTTTGTTGCCAGTAATTGGTTTGCCCAAAAACAAAAGCCATTTGCAGATTGAAAAATAAAAAGAGGAAAAATTTTAGCACAGGTTTGGAATTGGTTTTAAAAGTAAATACAAAAAGCTTTGATCGCAAATCTGCCATTATTATTTTCCTTTTCCTAAAAAGATAATGCGCAGTGTATGGATCATGATCTTTATATCTAAAAGCAAAGAAATATTTTCAATATAAACAAGGTCAAACTTACTGCGTTCGATCATTTGCTGCACATTTTCGGCATAACCAAACTGCACCATGCCCCATGATGTTAAGCCTGGTTTTACTTTTAAAAGATATTTGTAATAAGGAAATTCTTTTGCGATCTGGTTTATATAAAAGGTACGTTCCGGGCGAGGTCCCACCAAACTCATATCTCCTTTTAATATATTCCACAATTGGGGTATTTCATCTAAACGCCATTTGCGCATCACCTTTCCCCAGCTTGTAATTCGTTTATCGTTGTCAGAAGAAAGCAAAGGCCCGTTATTTTCTGCATCTACGAACATTGACCGGAATTTGATCATGGTGAAAGGCTTGCCTTTAAAGCCGATGCGTTGTTGCTTATAAAAGATCGGTCCTTTAGAGGAAAGGCGCACCTTAAGTGCAATGTATAATATAAAAGGAGACAATAGGACAAGTCCTAAAAACGATATAACGATATCGATCAACCGCTTTATGTTCTGCTGCCACTCGGGCATTAAACCCGTTTTCAGATCGATCAATACGGCACCAAGAATATTGTTGGTTTTAACAGAGCCTGCTAAAATGTCTAAAGTACTAGGTTGAATTTTTATTTCCACATCCATTTCACTCAGACGGTTAATAATGGATTCGTTTATCTTTTGATCTTGCTGGTTGGTGGCTAAAATAACCGCCTGAACCTTGTTCTCATTAATAATGTTTTCGAGGTCATGTAAATCCCCTAATCTTTTTAGAGCAATATTTCCATTGCTTGATTGTGTGACCGGTATAAATCCATCAACTGAATATCCTTCTTCTTTTAACTTGGACCTGGTTTCTTTATACAACAACCCGGTGTTCTCTGCATCGCCAATAATGATGGCAGGAAACTGAACTTCCGCCGAAACCAATTGTTTCTTTACTTTATTTAATATGATTAGTCTGCCTAAATAAATAAATACAAGGTGTAGAAGAAACAACACCAGGAAGGCTTTATAATAATAGCTGCTGTTGTTCTCCGTATCATCTAACAAAAGCACAAAAAATAACACCACCGAACCAACCGCACAAAATATAAGTGTACTTGTAAATTCGCCGAGCCTCGATTTTTTATAAATCGAATAATAGCTGCTTACAATAGAAAATAGAATCAGCCATCCAAAAGGAATGAAGGAAATGCCCAACCAAAAGTTTTCATCTGTTGTTAAACCTTGTTCATTTATGATCGGTTGATTTAATAAGTACTTGCGGGTAAAAAAGAAAACACTCCACGCCAAAATTGACGCGATATAATCAGCGGCTGCATACCAAAAAGGAGAAATATATTTTTGGTTAGCCATATTTAAGAAAGGGAAAGGTTTTGTGCCATTTTCTGCAAAATGGAATGTGCTACTTCCATTGCCCGCAAACCATCAATTTCATTCACTACAGGGCGGGTATTGTTTTTAATGGCGTACACAAATTCCTCCAGTTCTTTTTTAATTGCATTTACTTCCGGCACCTTAGGACTTACAATAGCAATGGTGCGATTGCCATTTGGTGTTTCTATATCAAAAGAAAAAGCGTTTTCATCGGCGCTATCTTTTAATTTAATTACTTCTGCTTTTTTTTCTAAAAAATCAATGCCTATATAGGCATCTTTTTGAAACAGGCGCATTTTCCGCATTTTCTTCATAGAGATCCTGCTGGATGTTAGGTTGGCCACGCAACCATT
The DNA here is from genome assembly GCA_036676725.1 of Chitinophagaceae bacterium. Classification (GTDB taxonomy): domain Bacteria; phylum Bacteroidota; class Bacteroidia; order Chitinophagales; family Chitinophagaceae; genus Flavisolibacter. Next base: position 1,574 of record JAKFCI010000293.1, on the reverse strand, counting down.
ATCAAATTCGATACGCACATTGGCAATGTCTGGTGTATCTGTCATTACCGCAACGCCGCTGGCCGAAATATTTTTTACATCGCTTTTTACAATACTTAAAACAATATCAATATCATGGATCATCAGGTCTAAAATCACGCTAACTTCTGTACCCCGCGGGTTAAATTGCGCCAGGCGGTGTACTTCGATGAACATTGGATTCAGCTGTTCATTTTTTATAGATAGAAATGCGGGATTAAACCTTTCAACATGCCCAACCTGTAATTTGATATTTGATTCTTTAACGAGTTTTACCAACTGGCGGGCTTCATTCATGGTATTTGCCATTGGCTTTTCTACAAAAACATGTTTGCCCTTTCGAATTGCTTTTTCACAAATATCAAAATGATAATTTGTAGGTGCAACAATATCAAGGGCATCACAAGCTTCTATTAATGCTTCTTCAGTTGCAAAACGTTTTAAATTGTAAAGCTCACTCACTTCCTTTGCCGTGTCATCATTCGGGTCAAAAAATCCAACAAGGGAAATGCCTTCAATCTCTTTCCAGTTATTCAAATGAAACTTTCCTAAATGCCCGGTACCAATAATGCCAATTTTCAACATAAAACCTTTTTCAAAGCTTCAAAGATAACTTTGCTGTCGCAAGAGATTAATAAAGATTGAATTAAGAAGAATTTTTTTGTTTTGAAATTATAAAATCACTTATTTTTGCCACCCAATTGAAGGATCGGTAGTTCAGTTGGTTAGAATGCCGCCCTGTCACGGCGGAGGTCGCGGGTTCGAGTCCCGTCCGGTCCGCAGTAAAAAAGTAAACCCCTTATATAAGTGAATCACTTATGAAGGGGTTTTCTTTATCGGTATAAATTGGTATAATAAGTTGTTCCGGTTATTTACTTCATGGTTATTGGAAATTCAATTCTTATTTTTTCCCATGCAATACCAATTGTTCCATTATTGTCTTTGCCCGGTTCAATAAAATATTGCAACCTTTCCAAATGGGGAATGCTTTTAGGTTTTACATTAAATCTTACAATATCATCCTTTGCGTCATATTCTGAAGCCAGGTGCTGCTCCCAATTTTTATTGATGATAACTGTCCATTCTTTTTTACCTGGAATTGTAAACAGAGCGTACTTACCTGCAGGAATCTCCACCTTATTGATCATGAATGGCGCAGCAACTTCTATCGTTGTGGCATCATGCGCACCTGTAACCCATACTTCATCAAAAGGCACAAGTCCGCCCCATAATATCCTTTTGCGAACTCCAGGCGAGTGGTAGGATATTTTTATTGAATCACTTGCGATTACACCAACTGCCTGCGACTTAATACTCTTTTTAGTAGTGTCCTTTATCAAATTTGGATTGTAGCAAACAGCGTCCTGCGCTTCCAATGCATTTACACCCGCCAATAACATAAATAAGAAAATTGAAAACAGATATTTGATCATAATTTTTATTGCTTTAAAAAATAGAATGCGTTAATTATTGCCTGATGATGATCGTCGACCGCAGTAACAATAATAAGCGTAAATATAAATGGGTTGAAAAAAATGTATGTTTCGCAAAAGACG
>JAKFCI010000292.1:0-1662 GCA_036676725.1 Chitinophagaceae bacterium | reverse complement strand
TCAATGATCACCGAGCCATTGCGCATTTTATTCAGCATTTCCTCCGGAATTAAGATCGGTGCTTTTTTGCCAGGAATTTGTGCTGTTGTTATTACGATGTCGGACTTGGCAATACTTTCGGCTATGCGTTGCTGTTGGCGCAATTTGTAATCTTCGCTTTGGTCAACCGCATAACCACCCGCCTTCGATGCATCCGCTGCACCTTCTACTTCTACAAACTTTGCGCCCAGGCTCATTACTTCTTCTTTCACTGCCGGCCGTGTATCAAAAACTTCAACCACAGCGCCCATTCTTCGTGCGGTTGCAATTGCTTGTAAACCTGCAACGCCGGCGCCTAATATCAAAACTTTTGCTGGCGCAATGGTTCCGGCCGCGGTCATAAACATGGGCAGATACCGTGGGTATAAATTGGCTGCAACAATTACAGCCTTATAACCCGCAATGTTGGCCTGCGAGCTTAATACATCCATGCTTTGTGCCCTTGTTGTACGGGGCAACATATCTAAACTAAAAAGCGTCAATCCTTTTTCAACCGCTTGCTGAACAAAATTGTTGTTATATAAAGGTTGGTAAACACCCACTAAAATTTTTGAATTGAGTTCGAGGGAAGGTGCCTGAATACAGAGTATAATTTCTGAAGTTGTCGCTATTTGGTTTGCATCGGTCACTTTCGCCCCGGCTGCTTCGTAATCTGCATCTGTTGCAAAGGCATTTAGGCCTGCACCTTTTTCCACCAGTACGGTAATTCCTTTTTTTGTAATTGCAGCAACAGCTTCGGGAAGAAGTGATACTCTTGTTTCGCCTTGTGGTTCTTTCAACACACCAATAATCATAGTTGCATGTTTGGGTAGCGCCACCAAGATAAAACTTTTTCTGAGTAGCAGCGAACTAATACCGGATGGTAAAATGCTGTTTTTCTTTAAACTCGTCGCGAAAGAAAACAAATCCTAAAAAGAAAACATCAATTGTAGATTGAACCGCAGGATGGCGTTGAATTTCTGCCCATGCTTTTTCCATTTCGGCACTCCAGTGAATGTCATCAAAAATTAAAATGGTATTGTTGTTTTTCTTTTTCAAAAACTGTAGAAAATAATTAATGGTTGGTTCATAACGATGATTGCCATCAATATACGCAAGGTCAATAGTTTGCAATTGTTCTAAAAGAGAAGGAAGTACATCATCGAAATTGCCTTGTAAAGACTGTATGTTTTTTAAATTTAAATGTTGAAAATTTTTTTGCGCATATTCACGGATCGCTTCACTGCCTTCTATAGTTATTACCTGCGAGGTTGGCGCAGCAGCTGCTAAATAGGCTGTGGTAATTCCTAAGGAAGTTCCTAATTCTACAATTGTTTTTGGATCGTACTTTTTTACAAGTCGAAAAAGCAGGTGGCTGTACTTTTTGGGCTTGACCGCCGTTTTTGCCAATTGGCCAACACTTCGTTTTTTTGTTTTTTGAATACGGGAACCGGCTCCCAAATCATCGATCTCTAATTGCGTTTGATTATTTTTTAAACCTTCGTATAAATTTGATATTTCTACAGGAGGAATAAAATTCCGGCGGTTATTTAAAACATCTAAAATAAAATTGAAAACGAATGGCGAGTGTATGCCATGACCTTTACCGTTAGCTGCTGAAAAATAGTATTTGAGGTACTTAAA
>JAKFCI010000291.1:0-2450 GCA_036676725.1 Chitinophagaceae bacterium | reverse complement strand
TACTCGATGGGCATACTGCTTTCTGTAAGTGTATTGATGTAGGCATTTACACCTGCCGTATATGCATCGTTGGATGATTTTGTTTCTGGATTCGCTTCCATTTCTTTTAAAGAATTTTCTGCCGCATAGCCCATTCCCAGCCTTCTTTGCTCGCGATCGTACCGCAGAAAAGCTTCATTCTTTCCTAAAATTTCGCTTATACGTCCGGCTGCCGCCATTGTTTGAAATTCCATCTGCCATAGGCGAAATTTTCCATGCAAGAATCCTTGCACGAAATAGGCATCTTCATCTTGTTCAGCAAAAATGTGGGGTACCAGCCTGTCATCAAGGTAAACATTCACCTTTCCTTTAAGATTATTGAAAACAAATTGTTCATTAAAATCATGGTCAGCAGGTTCGGCATTTTGCCAAAAGCCTTGTTGCGGACTTAAAAACCTACCAATTGCCGGAATAGAGCCCCATTTATTATCAAGCAGGAAAATAAGGGCCACGGTTATAATGGTAGAGACCAGGAAAGGAACAATACGCATAAGCAGGAATGATGTTCGGGTTAAATGTAATAAATAAAGTGGTGAGTTATTAATGATGAACAATTGAATTCAACAACCGCCCCTATTCATTTTTTCCTTGCAGCATAGGAACAAATGAAAACTGGTCAAAGATCTCCGTCTTTAATGCACCACCTTCAAGTTTGGTAATACGCTTCATCACTTGCACATTTCCTTCGCCCATAGGTATAACCATCATACCACCCACCTTCATTTGTTCAATTAATTTTGGCGGCACATCCGGCGCTGCTGCAGTTATTATTACACGGTCAAATGGTGCAAAGGTTGGTAAGCCCTGGTAGCCATCGCCATAAAAAAATTTTATGTTTGGATACTTTCTTAAATATTGGAATTCTTTATTGAACTCAAATAACTTTTTTTGTCGTTCAATCGTATATAATTGTACGCCCAGTTCAGCCAATACGCAAGCCTGGTAAGCACTTCCTGTTCCAATTTCCAATACTTTCTGAAAAGGTTTTACTTCCAGTAATTGAGTTTGATAAGCAACTGTATAAGGTTGTGAAATGGTTTGTTTCTCCAAAATTGGAAAGGCACGGTCTTCATAAGCTACTTCATCGAAAGCAGAATCTAAAAAAAAATGGCGTGGAATTTTATTAATGGCTTCCAACACTTTTTCATCCTGTATTCCTTTTTGCCTGATGGTATCTACCAATTTTTTTCGCAATCCTTTGTGACGGTACGTATCGTCGAAGTTCCTCATTTTGCAAAGATAACTTCCTCCTCACCTGTTATGTAAATTGTAAATGAGGTATTTTTAGGCAATGGTGCAACAGCACGTTTTTTTAGCATTATCATGGATTGTTTTTTGTGTTGTGCATAGTCTTTTTGCTGCTCATTCTTTCAAACAAAAAATTGAATTATCCTTTCCGGGTTTAAATAAATATTATCGGTTTGCTTATACCATATTTGCCTTTGTTTCTTTGATCGCTGTATTGATCTACCAAATCAAACTATCATCTCCTTTGCTTTATGTACCGGAAATATGGATACAGATTATTGGGTATAGCTTGATGATAATCGGCGCAGTCATCATGTTGATTTGTATCAAAAAATACTTTTTAAGTTTAAGCGGCATTAAAAGTCTTTTTGCCAATAAAGTGGTGCAAAACAACTTACGCATTGATGGCATTCACAAATTTGTGCGACATCCTTTATACCTCGGTACATTTCTCTTTATTTGGGGTGGATTTATTGTTTTCCCTTATTTATCACTTCTCATTTCTGTGAGTATTATTACGATTTATACCCTTATTGGTATTCGGTTTGAAGAAAAAAAATTGTTAATAGAATTTGGGGAAGCTTACAAAAATTATATGCGCAACACGCCCATGATCCTTCCTTCGTTTAAATAATAATCCATCTTTAAAAATCTTTAAACAGGGAGGAGGAATTTTATCGGGCAAAAATCGGTATTCACCGAAAGAGGGAAAAATCCATCAATTTTTATTTGTCAATTTGCCTTACAAATAACAACGAAACTATTTCCAAACCGATATAAAGAAATTAAGTCCATCCGCCTAAAAATAAAGAGTGCCTTAACCTGGGCACTTTTTCCATTTTAGGGATTCAGGTCTTTAGTAATTGCAATAATTTTTTCGTCCAAAGCTTTTTTTACTTCGTTGTATTTATCAGCAGATGAAAGCGGCGCTTTTACACTAAAGTAAAATTTGATCTTTGGCTCCGTGCCCGAAGGACGTGCACTGATCTTGCTACCATCTTCTAAAACAAATTGCAATACGTTTGACTTTGGTAGATTGATGGCTGTTTTTTCTTTAGTAGAAAGATTAGTTGCAATTTGTTTTTCGTAATCCAACAAGTGCGCAACCTTTGAACCTCCTAAAAGTTGTGGTGGATTACTACGATATCCTTCCATCATGGCAG
>JAKFCI010000290.1:0-9721 GCA_036676725.1 Chitinophagaceae bacterium | reverse complement strand
AGCATGCAATGTATTTGCTTGGCGATTCTTATTTAAAAACTGGGCAAAAGCCCAATGCAAGAAATGCTTTTTTGTTCAGCGCCTCTAACAATAGTAATCAAACACAAAGGGAGATTTCACGATTTAATTACGCAAAACTTTCTTACGAACTAGGTTACCAGGATGAAGCGCTAAAAAGTTTGCGAACTTTTTTAAATGATTATCCAAACTCACAATATATAGATGAAGCAACTGAATTATTGGTTGGTGCTTTAACCAATACAAATAATTATCGCGATGCACAGGCTTTAATTGAAAGCCTGAAGTTTCCATCTTCAAATACAAAAAGTTTATACCCAAGAATACTTTACGGACGTGCAACAGAGTTGATTAATGATGGACGGATTGCAGAAGCAGAAGCCTTGCTTGACAAAGCTTTGAAAGATCCTTACAATGCATCGGTTTTGCCATTGGTTAATTTTTGGAAAGGCGAGTTGGCTTACAGGAAAAATGATTTGGACAATGCTATTCGTTATTATACGGCTTATTTAAACGGGGGTGCCCCAACAAGTGGTGAAGCAAACGAAAAAAATGTAAAATATAATTTAGGCTATACGTACCACCGCAAAGAAAATTATCCTGTTGCTAAATCTTTCTTTGAACCATTGGCCAGAAATGTTTCACTAGGCTCTGACCCTGTTACCCAGGATGCATATATACGTACAGCCGATGCGTATTATATGGCAAAAAGTTATGCGCAGGCAAGAACTATGTATGATAATGTAATCCGGTTTTCGTGGGCGGCAGAAGATTATGCAACATTTCAAAAAGCAATTATTGCCGGCATTTCTAATTCAACAGAAAAGATCAATTTGTTGAATACAATGATCCGCAAATTCCCAACATCAACACTTGTTGCCGATGCTAATATGGAAATTGCAAATACTTACCTGGCCGATCAAAGGTTTAGAGAAGCAATTCCTTACTTAACAACCATTACAAAAGCTTCTGGAAATAATAGTTTGAAACCACAGGCTTATTTAAAATTAGGCATTGCGCATTATAATTTAAATAACGATAATGATGCAGTCGTTCAATTTAAACAGGTAATTGATAATTATCCCGATTCGCCGGAAGCAGACAATGCGCTTGATAATTTAAAAACAATTTATATAGAGCAGGGACGACCTAATGATTATGCGGATGCAGCCCGCCAGGCAGGAAAACCGCTAACAGCCAGTGCTGAAGACAAGCTAACATTTGAAGCGGCTGAATTGCAATACCAAAATGGCAGCGCAAATGCACTCGCGTCATTGGAACAATACCTTCAACGTTTTCCAAATGGTGAGCATGTAATTAATGCACATTATTTTGTTGCTGATATTTACAATACCCGTAAGGATTGGCCCAAGGCCATGGAGCATTTTGAAGCTGTTGCCGAGAGAGCGCCAAATGCTTTTGCGGAAAGAGCAGTACTTGCATCTGCCCGTATTAGTTTTTTTGAATTGAAAAATTATGTACAGGCCGAAAAATATTACCTGCAACTAAAACAGTTGACCGGTAGCCAGGAAACCAGGCTGGAAGCAATGCGTGGTTTATTGCGTAGCCAGTACCAGCAACAAAAGTGGACAGAAGCCGTAGATAATGCAAAAGAATTAGTTGCACAAAAAGGAAGCAGTGCAGATGATAAAGCATTATCAAACATGGCAATTGGCAAATCGGCACAAATCCGTGGTGAATATGATGTAGCCATTAATTCCTTTAAATCAGTAGTTGCGGTAAATAAAGCTGCAATTGCAGCAGAAGCACGCTACGAAATTGCCAACAGTTGGTATTCGCTTTCTCGTTGGGCAGATGCTGAAAAAGCCGCATTTGAAGTGATCAACAAATCTGGTTCTTATGATTTTTGGGTAACGAAAGCCTACATTTTATTAGGCGATGTATACCTGAAACAAAAAGATTATTTCAATGCAAAAGCAACTTTCCAAAGCATTGTAGAAAATAGTTTAAATGCCGAATTAAAGGCCGAAGCCCAACGTAAACTTGACCAGGTAATTGAAGAAGAAAAGGGCAGCAGTAAACTAGATAATAATTAAATCGTTCACGACAAGATTTGTAATATGCGTACAGCAATCTTATTGTTCTTAAGTGTTTTTATAAGCGGAATTTTATTCGGGCAGGATTCTGTTCGCAAACGGGAAGTGAGTGTTACTTCTACATTTAAACCGGTATTAAAAGAAGCCGCGAAAATTAACTTCAATGCCACTCCGCCAACGGCTGATACTTCACGTCCGCGTTTGCAATACAATATTCCCAACCAGGGGCTGGTATTGGGTTACCTGCCTGGCACATTAAAGCCAATGGCTTTATCTGTAGATACTGGCGGTAATTGGGATAATTGGAATTATGCAAAGGTTGGATATGGCAGTTTAAATACACCATATTTTGAAACAGGTTTGTCATTGGGAAATGGCAATACAGCAGGATTAAATATCTATGGCAAACACATTTCATCTAAAGGAAAAATAGAGCACCAGGATTATAGTAATACTGCGGTTGAATTAAACGGGTTTTTAAAGGCAGGTAAAAACATCGAGTTATTTGGCCGTGTAATCGGTAAGGAAAACAAGTATAATAAATATGGGTACGAACCAAAACCCATGGACCTTCCTGAAGATTCTTTAAAAATTAATTTTCAAAGTTTTTCTACCCGTGTAGGTTTTAGAAATATTGATCGCGGACAATATGGATTATCATATGCCCCGGAATTGCAGGTAGATGTATTCAATGATCGCTTGAACAATAGGGAAACCAATGCTTATTTTAATTTACCATTACGCAAAACTTTAGGTGGTCATTTTGAAGCCGATGTTGCTTTTGAAGGGAATGTAAACCGGTATTCACCAAAAGGTAAGAACAACATTAAAAGCAATTATTTTTCTATTGCTCCTTCCTTGTTGGTAAAATCAGAAAATATTTTCCTGCAGGCAGGTATTCGTCCATCCTGGGATAATTCAGAATTTAAATTGTTGCCTAATGTTTTGGTAGAAGCCAATTCAACAGATAAAAGCATTACCATTATGGGTGGTTGGATCGGTTATTTAAGAAGTAATTCTTATCAATCCTTTGCCAACTTTAACCCTTATATATGGGCACCGGAATTTGTAAATAATTCACGCATCCAGGAAATTTATGGAGGAATTAAAGGTGCATTGACAGATCATTTTAGTTATAGCGCCAAACTAGGTTATAATACAATTACCAATCAACCACTTTATAGAAATGATACAATGACGGGTAGAAATTTCGAAGTGCTTAATAAGGATAAGATAAAAGCTTTCAATTTCACCGGCGAGATCGGTTATAATGTGGGTGAACAATTTTCTTTGCGTTCTGCACTTAAATTAAACAGGTATCTGGATCTTGATGAATTTGGCAAAGCCTGGGGCTTATTGCCAATGGAATTCACCACTTCTTTAAGATTACAGGTATTAAAAGATTTGTATGTGAAGTCTGATTTCCTTGCTTTTGGCGGTGCACCATACCAGACAAAATCAGACGAAGGCAAAACCAAGGGTGCCATGGATGTCAGCGCTGGCCTTGAGTTCCAGGTTGTGAAAAATGTAAAATTATGGGCGCAATTCAATAATATTTTTAATAGAGAATACGAGCGCTGGAAACAATATCCGGTTTATGGCTTTAACTTCCTTGGAGGAGTAGTATTTTCGTTCGCTAAACAAAACAAATAAGTGCTTTCATCGCTTACTTCATATTTAATTCAAAACAGGCAAGTATTTATTCCGCATATTGGTAAGTTTGAATTGTATTATAAACCTGCAACACTTGATTTTGCAAACAGGTTGATCTATCCGCCTGTTAACGAGATCAGGTTTTCGGAAAAAGGTGCTTTGCACCAGGACCAGCTTTCTTTCTTAAATGAAGATCTTCAAATGGATATGCAGGCACTTGAAGAAAAATTGAAATCTTTTGGACAATCCTTGAAAAAAAGTGTTGGTCAATCCTCATTTAACTGGATTGGTTTTGGGGAATTGAAATATATAAATGATGAACTTGTATTCCATCCGCATGACGATACTTTCTCTCAACCAGTGCCCGCCAATAAGGTAATTCGTGAAAATATTAAACACGCCGTTTTGGTAGGTGAGAAAGAAATGCATTCAGGCGATACTTCTTATATGAATGTGGAAGCGAAAACTGCAATAAATTCCATTTCAATTATAATTGGATGGGTGGTCGCTGTTCTGGCAGTTGCATTTATTGGATACTATCTTTATAAATCAAATTTTCATCCGCTGTCTACGGGTACCAAACAAAAACTTACTACAAGCTCCTTGTATCAATTACGGGTTGGCTGATTTTCTATCTACATTTCAATTTACTTTGCACACTTATGAGTGAGATCGTGCATTATTCAGAATGTCCTGTTTGCGGCAGTAATGAGATCAATCCTTTATTAACGGTAAAAGATCAAACAGTTAGTAAGGAAAACTTTGTTATCTGGCAATGCAATAAATGCACGTTACGTTTTACGCAAGATGTGCCGGACGCGGACTCGATTGCACCTTATTACAAGTCAGAAAATTATATTTCTCATACCAATACAGATAAAGGTTTTATTAACCAGTTATATAAGAAAGTAAGAAATTATACACTGAAAGAAAAGTCCGACCTCATTATAAAATCAACCGGTGTAGATAAAGGAAACCTTTTAGATGTTGGTTGCGGCATAGGCGCTTTTTTAAATGTAATCAAAGAAAAAGGCTGGCAGGTAAAAGGTTTAGAGCCAGATGAAAGTGCACGCAGGCTTGCAAAGGAATTATATAATATTGATGCAGAAGAATCTTCACAACTTTTTCATTTACCTCCTGAAAGTTTTGATGCGATAACTATGTGGCATGTATTAGAACATGTGCACGATCTGCATCCGTATATTGACCAAATTAAATCATTGCTCAAGCCAAACGGTAAAGTTTTCATTGCTGTTCCTAATTATTCATCGCTTGATGCGGATATTTACCGGCTTAATTGGGCTGCTTACGATGTGCCCCGGCACTTGTATCATTTTACACCAAAATCAATAGAAATGCTTTTAAAAAAGCATGGAATGAAACTGGCAGGTAAAAAACCTATGTGGTTTGATAGTTTTTACATCAGTTTATTAAGCAGTAAATACAGGGATGGAAAAACAGGTTACATCAGTTCCTTCATTAATGGTTTACGTTCAAATATAAAAGCAATGATCAATAAAGATCATTGCAGTTCTATTATTTATATTATTGAAAAAGCCTAAAGCGGAAAGCTGATCTCAAAAAGCTCCGGCCAATGTTTACCTGTAACATAAACTTTTTTTGTTTCCGGGTTATAAGCAATACCATTTAGTACATCTGCCTGCGGATCTTTGGCTTTAACACGATTGGTAATATCAGTTAAGTCTAACTTGGCTAAAACATGACCGCTATTTGGATCGATTTTGAAAATGTAATTACTGATACTGTATTGGTTAGCATACAGGTAACCGTTAATGTATTCTAATTCATTCAGGTTAATAGCCGGACTGCCATCTTCTGTTACACCTTGTGTACGTAATAATCTAAATGTTGAAGGCTCGTAAAAATATAAATTACCGCTGCCATCTGTTACAATTAATTCTTTTCCATTATTGGTAATACCCCAGCCTTCTGTATTCAAAGGAAACTCCCCAATTTTTTTAAAATCCTTAGGTGAATAAACGAAAACTTTTCTTTCCTTCCAGGTTAGCTGGTAGAGCGTATCATTTAAAACTGTAATGCCTTCCCCAAAATAAATGGAATCCAGCTTCACCTGTTTTAAGGCTTTACCTGTTTGCAAATCAGTCAAAAGCAGTTTTGATTTGCCATAGTTTCCGGTACTTTCAAGTAATTTTCCTTTATAAAATTCAAGTCCTTGTGTGTAGGAAGAATCATTATGAGGATAAGTTGCTACAACAGAATAGGAGAGACGGGTAACCGAACTTTCTGGTTTTACTGCATTGTTATTTTCATCATCATTACTGTTACAGGCTGTTATAAAAAAAACCATCAATATGTATAGTGCGCCAACTCGTTTCATAATTCAAATATATTCGTTCAGCTATTCCGTTTTTGTTAAACAAAAATAATGGTCTTGTTTTTGTTTAATCAAAGTAAGCAGTATATTTGGCACATCTACTCGCTTTTCCTCGTATCCTTCTAAAGATCAAACACTCCATTTATTCCTTTTACTTATTATTCCAATTCCTGGGAAATACGCACTTTCAATTCCTATCTATTTTTCCAATATCGCATTAAAAGCTCCACCAAAACAATCCCTATGCGTACCCTAAACTATTGGAGCAATGAAGGCGTTTATATTGTCTGTACTTTTTTTTACTTGTCTGCAACTATCCGCACAGCGTGAATGTGCTACTTCTCAATACATCAACCAACAAATAGAATTAAATGCTTCTGTTGCTATAGATATGGCTTCGGTAGAACACTTTATTCAAAGTGGAATTACTGCAAGGACCATTTCCTCCAATACGACACAAAAAGAATATGCATCGGTGATCCGCATTCCTGTTGTATTTCATGTACTCTATAATACCGAATTACAAAATGTTTCTGAAGCAAAGATCAAATCGGTTATAGAAGCTTTAAACCGGGATTTTAGGAAAAAAAATGCAGACACTATAAATACACCCGAACGTTTTAAACCACTTGCGGCAGATTTGGAAATTGAATTTTTTTTGGCAACTGCCGATCCTAAAGGCCGGAGCACAAATGGTGTAGTAAGAAAGTGGACAAATTTTACAGCATGGACAATGGACGACAGGATTAAGTTTAGCGCACAAGGTGGTGATGATGCCTGGGACAATAAAAGTTATTTAAATGTTTGGGTTGGTAACATGCGTAATCTTTTGGGTTATTCAAGTGCGCCGGGCAGTGCTGCAACAACGGATGGTATTGTTCTTAATCCATCGACCTTTACAATGAATAGTAGTGGCGCTTATAATATGGGAAGAACCATTGTGCATGAAGTTGGTCATTGGCTTGGCTTAAAACATATTTGGGGCGATACATATTGCGGCGATGATATGGTGGATGATACACCGAAACAAGGAAATTTTACTGCCGGCTGTCCTACTGTTTTTCGTACCTCTTGCAGCAATGGCGAAATGGGCGATATGTATATGAATTACATGGATTTTACCAACGACGCGTGCATGAATCTTTTTACTCAAGGACAGAAAAAAAGAATGCGTTCCCTGTTTAATGATGGTGGTCCAAGAGCAGCATTGTTGTCTTCGAAAGGATTGAACAGGCCATGGTTGGAAGAAGCGCCGTTAGAAAAAGAAGAAATAATTGTTACAGAATTTAAATTCTATCCTAATCCTGCAACATCGCATATCATTCTGGATTTTTCTTATAATGCAAGCTGGATCGGGAAGGAAATAAGTATTTATAATGTGAATGGAAATTTAGTGAAGAAAATAATTGTTGCTTCAAAAACACAAAAGATACCGATCAATGACCTGACTGCAGGTATGTATTTTTTACAGGCACAAAACGATGCTGAAAAATTAAACAGGCGAATAGTAAAGCTTTAATTATAAAATTAGTTGCGCTGCTTTTTGGCCAACAATAGGTGCTACTGCAACCCCCATGCCCCCCATAGCAATTGCACAAAACACACCGGGCTCAAGTTCCTTTACTTCCGGTCTTTTTTCAACGCCCATACCCATTATGCCCGACCAGCGATGTTCAATTCTATAGGGTTCTTTGTTTGCTGGAAGAATGACTTCGTTTAAATATCGCTCTAACTCTTTTTGTATAAATTCTGAAGTGGTTGTATCCGTTGTTTCTTCGGCCTGGAAGGCTTTGTTACGAGCACCGCCAAGTAAAACACGTTTGCCTAAATTACGGAAGTAATAAAAACCCTCCTCGGAATGGAAAGTGCCTTTCCAGGGTAAATCTTTAATTGGCGAAGTGACCAATACCTGTCCACGTGCAGGGGTAATGTTTGTTTGTGGTAGAAGTTCTTTTGCAAATGCATTGGTGCAGACCAAAATTTTTGAAGCTGTGAAATTAAATGCCTGGTTTGTTCTTAACTCAAAATGATGGGCTGATTTTTCAAAACTTTTAATTTCTATTCCATTAAAAACCTGTACGCCCATGCCTTGTACTTTTTGCAATAAACATTGAATTAATTTACCGGAATGTAAGTAACCTTCCAGCGAATTTTTTACAAGGTGCGTTGTGTTGGAAAAACCAAATTCAGCAATCTTATTATCAGCAAGTGCGAATGTTTTTTTTGTATCGATTACGGGCTTTAGAATAGAGTTTAAATAACCAATGCTGTTTTCTAATTCTTCTTTCGTGTATTTGCCCGAGTTGTCAAAAAGTTCGTAGCCACCGCAAAGTTCAAAATCAATATCATCTGCTGAAAAATATTTTTGAATGCGTTCCAATCCTTTAAAACGCATCTCCACTACCTCCAGCATTTTATCAGCACCCATTGTTTTGCTGTCGTACATTAATTCGCTCAGGCTGCCGAAGCAGGCAAAACCGGCATTGCGGCTGCTTGCGCCAGTAGGAAAAATACCACGGTCAACAATAGTGATCTTACTTTTTGGATTGTTTTTTTTTAAATACAATGCACTCCACAAGCCTGCAAAGCCGCTACCCACAATAATTACATCCTGCGGTGCTAAAAAACTTTCTTTTTCCCAAATGCTGAACATGGCTATTGTATGAATATGGAATTAAAATTAATTTAACCGAACATTAAGTTACCGATGATTAGTTTCGGATAGCTAATTAAATGTATTCTATGAAAAAAACAATTTTCTTCTTTGCTTCTCTTTTTATTTTATCCGCCTCCATCCAGGCGCAAGGTTTAAAGGGATTGATCAAAAGCGCCACGACAAAAGATTCCAGCGGGAAAACTTCTGTCGGCAAAATACTCGGCAATGGTACAGGTAAAACTTCTTTAACCAATGATGATATTATTAATGGTTTAAAAGAAGCATTAAGCGTGGGCACTAAAAACGGTACGGCCAAACTTTCTGCTGCTGATGGATTTTTTAAAGATGCAGCTATTAAAATATTAATGCCGGAAGAAGCCCAGAAAGTTGAAAAGCGTTTACGAAGCATGGGAATGGGCAAACAAGTTGATAATGCCATTTTATCGATGAACCGTGCGGCGGAAGATGCAGCAAAAAGTGCAGCGCCTATTTTTATGGATGCCATAAAAGGTATAACAATACAGGATGGAATTGGCATTTTAAGAGGTAGCGATTTTGCGGCAACCGAATATTTAAAAGGTAAAACTGCTGCATCTCTAACAGAAGCTTTTCGACCGGTAATTGAAGCTTCTGTTGCTAAAGTAGATGCAACCAAATACTGGAATGCATTGTTTACAACCTATAATAAATTCAGTGCGGAAAAAGTAAATCCAGATTTGGCTGCTTATGTAACAGAAAAAGCTTTGGCAGGAATTTTTTACCAGGTAGGACAGGAGGAACAAAAGATACGTAAGGACCCGGCAGCAAGGGTTACGGACATTTTACAAAAAGTGTTTGCAAAATAAATGTTGAGAAAAATATTTAAGGAGAAGTTCGCTTCTCCTTTTTTTATGCCGAATAGAATTATAGAATGTTGAAGTGTGCGACGCAACTAAAGATCAATAGAAGCACCAATGCCGGTATCATTTATTTTAATTCAGT
>JAKFCI010000289.1:0-4995 GCA_036676725.1 Chitinophagaceae bacterium | reverse complement strand
TTGATTTCTGTCAACTGTCCAACTGTCTCTGTAGGGAAGCCATGAAAAGATTTTATTTACTTCTTGTTCTGTCAACATAAGTCATTTCAAATGAGTAGGGTGTCAAATATGCTTGCAGGCAACACTTATATTTCTGCTATTATACGCAACATCTTTCAAAACACAAAGCCTGTGTATCAATATTTTAGTGTTATACTTTTTGTATTGTTGTTAGTACAATCCGCCAAATCACATAACCGTGTTCAAACGCTTCATAAGCGTTTGAACACGCTTAATAACTGCTTTCTAATTCCACGCCGGCCTTCCTCACAACTTTTTTCACTCTCCTAAAAAGATAAGAAGCCTTTCAAAAAAGAAAAGAACAGCTTCGTAAAAGAAAAGAAGGGCTCCACAAAAGATTTGAAGGGCTTCGCAAAAGATTTTAAGGCCTCCACACAAGATTTTAAGCCTTCCACAAAAGAAAAGAAGGGCTCCGCAAAAGATTTTAAGAGCTCCATAAAAGATTTTAAGGCCTCCACAAAACAAAAGAAGGGCTTCACACAAATTTTTGAACAGCTTTTTTTAAGGTACGGTGTCAGTAATATTACGACGGCAGGGAGCAAAAAACAGGGCGATGCTGATTTTTCTTTTGTGCGCTGCGATTTTTTTCGAGTGTTTTCCACAAGTTTTTTGGTGCGCCTGCCTGCAGCACATTTTAGCGGTTACAGGGGGCTGTTAGCAAAAGAAATAAGTTGTGGTACCGTTTTTTCACCTGCGTACTTTTACGCTTGCGGCCCCGGGAGTTGTTTATTTGTTTTGTTCTGTTAACGGCGAAAAACATCTTTCGCTGATCTGTAAATTAAACTCTAATACCAATGACAAAGTCATTAACCAACTTTGCCAGCCTCTCTGATAGCGGGCTGGAAAGTAAAACCCAGTTGATCATCAGCAGCCTTACAGGCAATGCTAACTACCCCACTCCCACACCAACGCTTGTTGCCGTGCAGGCTGCATTCGATGCTTTCCAGGCAGCGCTTGTAAAAGCGGGTACGGGTAACCGTGTGGATATTGCAGAAAAAAATGAAGCACGTATTGTGCTCATTAACCTGCTGCGCAGCCTGTGTACGTATGTAAACCTTACGGCCAACGGCAACCGTGCTATGTTGCTGAGCAGTGGTTTCAGCATCAGCAAAGACCGTGAGCCAAGCATCATTACTAAACCGGAAAACCTGAAAATTGAAAACGGTTTATCGAGTGGTGAACTGCTGCTGAGTGTAAGTGCAGTGAAAGGTGCTTACGCTTACCTGCACGAATACACAACTGATGCCACGCTTGCTCCGCAGAGCTGGGTATCAAGCACCACTACAGCCAGCAGAGCAGTACTCGATAATCTGCAACCGGGCACTTTATATTACTGCCGTGTGGGTGCAGTGGGCGCCAATGGTCAGCTGCTTTACAGCGATGCTGCAAGCCGCATGGTGATATAAATTCCAGTGATAGTTTTAAGGATGATGAGCACCACCTGTATGGGTGGTGTTTTTTTGTGCACTGCAGGGTTGCCAACCTTTTGAAGGTTGGCAACCCTAAAGAATAAACCTCCGGTTTTTTTGAAACCCCGGAGGTTGTATCAATGCGCTTTAATAAATTTCATTGAATGCATTTTCTTGTTCTGCTCAAACTTAATAAGATAAACTCCATCAGAGAGTGAGGAAACGTCGATGTTTAAATGATGTTTGGTGGTTAGTACATTCTGTCCATATAAATTAAGAATGGAAATATTTATTTTTTGCTGATCATTTATTCCTGCAATGGAAATATATCCGGAAGAAGGGTTTGGATAAATATTCAGTTTGTTATTGTCTGCAGGGTTTTCAACAGCCAGTATCATGTCGCAATTTTTTGTGTCCCAATTAGTAAATGATGACCGATAGTTTAGATTGTCTAAATCACTTACATAAACTTCAAAGTAGGAAGCACCGTATGTGTTATAAGCATAGCACATGGCATCAAACGGAGTTGAATTAGCTGTTTTGGCAGGGTCTAAAAAGGGTGTTGTCCAGCCTTGTAACATTTGGAACATTGTATAAGCAGAATTGTTGAGACCAAGAAGTGGCGTTGCAAATGTTGTAGTTGGCAGCCCTGTAAATATGTTAGTTGAAGCGTCTTTAAATCCAGCTAAATTTTCCTGCCAAAAACTTATTTTAGGATTTTGAACTCCATCAAAATTTGCAAGCAATTGTTCTTTTACAAAATCTGCCAATGATGGAGCATTACTATTGTCATTCACATTCTTGTATGATGGTATAAAAACATTTTTTGTTGGAAAGTTGTCAGTCTGAATTTTCATACTTACAATTAAAGAATCTACAAATTTACTCCTGGTATAACCTGGCAATGTAGTTTGCAGACTTGTATTTAAACCATTCACATTTCTAATTGCACCAAGCCCGGGAATGTTGGTTGCAATATTTGCTAAAACAGGATGGTTTTTTAAAGCTACCATCGTTCCTGACGAAAGGCTGAATATTTGATGATCAGCAAGGGATGATAAGAACAACCGAAACCTCTGTAGTAAATATCCATCGTATGGAACGGCCCTGGTTGTTGTTACGTTACTGATTGGATCAGTAAATTGATAGGTTGTAACTCCCGGTTGAGAAGCGATGTAAGGTGGTTCAACAGAGTATGCCCCGAACAGGATGGTTAATTTTTTATTGATACTGTCTAGCCGTTTAACGATATGGTCTATGCCGGCATAGTTATAAACTCCCTGAGATGTTTCAAAGTCGGCCCAACTTGTTCTCCAGGCAAAACCGGTAACAAATGAATAGTTTCTGATGTTAGCATCACGGAAGGTACCTTGATTATTATCTAAAGCATATATTCCTGTTGGCTGTGCAAAAATTGAAAATCTTACGCTAATGATAATTGTTGCAAGTATTATCCCTTTTAGATTTTTTGTCATATTTCGTTAGTTCTGATAATTAAGGAGTGGGACTGTAAAGTTTGCAGTTGGTTTAATTATCTTACTTAACACTCAAAAAAATATGTTCAGGATAGCACATCACCCAGCCTTGCTGCTAACGGAAACTCATTATGCAGGTGGTATATTAAAATTACATGAGCTCGAAGGGATGCTATAAACGCATGTTAAAACAGGGTTGCCAACCTTTTGAAGGTTGGCAACCCTATGAATAAACCTCCGGGGTTTTTGAAACCCCGGAGGTTTTACAGCATGTTTATTTCAGAAAATCATTTGTTTTTACACGTGTAAACTCGGGAGAACAATCAAAAAAGTAATTCAATAAATTCAGATGCCCTGCACCATATATTACCAGAATCCTGTCGGCTGAAGTGGCTTCAATTCTCTGAATATTCCTGAAAATTTTTAAATTTCTGCTAAACCACCGGCCTGTTTCAAAATCAACGCCTGTAAAATCATGTTCCTGAGATTCGTATTTGAAAAGACCTACCAGGTAGTTTCCTAAACTTTTTTTTATGTTTAGTTCATCATTGGCTTGCCTTAACTCTGCTAAAATATCTTTTGTTTTAAATATCGGGCTCCTGTTAAAACGCTTTGACGAATCAGGATTATTTTCAAAAAAAGTTTCAAACTTTTTTGCTTCAATACTATCCTTGCCATATACGATACTGTCGATTTTGCTGTTAAAATTTCCCCACTCATCAACACAGTATAATTTCTTTAAGCCAAATTGCTTTGCTAATCTAAAGCCAACCTGTTCTTCCTCATTTCTTTTAAGCTGGTAATTATTACGTAAATATTCTCTGAAAACTGAATCTGTAATATGTTGTTCCGATGGTTGCCGCTCAATAACAATAATTGTTGGTTTGAATTTCGAAATTTTATTCACGATGTTCTCTATTTCTTTTTGAAACGTTGGATTGAGCACATCAATCTGATCATTTTTGCTGATCTGCGTTACGTCTAAATTCGGGAAATTGAAATGAAAAGTTCCCAACGTCAACACTTCCGTTTTTGAAGATTGTGCAACTGCTGCTGCAGAGAAAAATGCCAATAAAACAGTAAAAATTAATTTCATGGTTTTAACCCCGGAGGTTTTATTTTGTTACAGGCGCAGGTGCATGTTCAAAATGTTTGTACTTGCCCAATAGTTTGCCAATAAAATAAGTAAGGGGCAGAATAACTTTTTTTACAAACGCAGGTATACTATCTACTTCAAATTCTGATTTATAACGGGTGATGAGATAAGCGCCATCAAAAGCTTCGGGCTGTGCTTTGCCCGATTTGTTTTGTGCTTCAAATATGGAAGAAAGATAAAATACAATGTTATTGGCGGGATAGATCCATCCTCTGCAATGCAATTCCTCTTCACCTGCATTCCAGAAACGGTGTGCCACACCACGCTTAAACAAAACAGTTTCACCTTCGCCTGCAAATTGCTCGGTGCCGCCTTTAACGATGTAACCAATACGTCCTTTTACAACAGTGAGAGATTCGTCCTGCAGCCAGTGTGTATGCATGATGGGTCCAATACCAGGCTCCACAAAATTTTCAATAATCAATTTATCACCTTCCTCTCCTTTTTCTGCTGACAGGAATACAAGCTTTTCGCCGAGAACATTTTCAATTGTATGAGGCAAAATATAGTTCATGATGTTTTATTTTTCATCAAAACTATTTTGCTTTTATCTGCTGCAAAATAACAGCATGTATGTAACGGTATAAATGAGGGATCAAATGGGGAAATGAGGGATGAGGATGAATGATGAGTAATGAGTGATGAGTTATGAGTTACAGGTGCTGAGCACTCTGCGTTTGCCTCTGCATCTTATTTCTCTGCGCCAACTTTTCGTTTAAAGAAATGAATGATGAATAATGAGTGATGAGTATCCTTAACTCATAACTGTTAACCCAAAACCTTCAACCTGTAAGAATGCGTAATGAATGATAAAAGACACTATTGCTCATTGTCCATTGCCCATTGCCTATTCCCCATCCACAATTCACCTTTAACCCTTAACCTTGTCTACCGG
>JAKFCI010000288.1:0-2668 GCA_036676725.1 Chitinophagaceae bacterium | reverse complement strand
GCAAGTTCCTATATAAAAGCCTTAAGAAGACAAGAAATACAGGATGTATTGAAATGATAAAAGAACAGAATGCCTAAAATTACATCCCGCTATTAGCGGGATTTTTTTATTCGTTGAGCAAACTCGGGTACGATTTATTTTGAACTAATTGCTGCAAAAAAATAAAGTCATTTTTGTATAGAGCCTAAGGCTTTCCGTTGTTTACTTATTCACTTTTACTTTAGTGCATCTATTTGATAAAAATTCGTGTAATTCGTGGAATGAAGATCGCAATCATTAATGGACCAAACCTGAACCTGCTTGGTAAAAGAGAAACCGAAATTTATGGAAACCTGGATTTTGATGCCTACCTAAAAGAATTAAGAGCAAAGTTTCCTGCTATTAGTTTCAGTTATTTTCAAAGCAACGTAGAAGGTTTATTGATCGATGAATTGCAAAGAGTTGGTTTCGATTATGATGGTATTATTTTAAATCCTGGCGGCTACACGCATACTTCGGTGGCAATTGGCGATGCAATAGCAGCTATTAAAACACCTGTTGTTGAAGTACATATTTCCAATGTGCATGCACGTGAGGAATTTCGTAAGCTATCGCATGTTTCAGGCAAAGCAGTTGGCAGTATTATTGGTCTAGGACTAAAAGGTTATGAACTGGCCGTTCATTATTTTACGAAATGATTTTGTCCATTGAATTATTAATATCCGTACTGATCTTATAAATAAATTCTAGTTGATCTTTTAATAGAATATCATCAGATGTTGGAGCTTCTTCAATACCCAAATTGCTTTCTATGGGATGAATTGGTTGTTCAACATTTTCTTTTGAACCCTCAGTATTTTCTAATAATAATCGTAAAGCTTTTTTTGCAATTACTTGTAAATGCTCCGCGTGTTGTTTTGGCTCTTTCGCCATTAAACCTGTAACCACCGTAGCAATATTTGAAAATAAAATATGATTAAGTACCACAAACTGGTGTACCTGTTTGCTGTTTTCTCTTTTCGTTTTAGGTTCCGAAAGCATTCTTTGAAATGCTGCTGAAAGGTTGGCGGAACTTACATACACTTCTTTGCGTACAAGTTTATAGTTCAACAGGTTTATTTTTTTGCCGGACAATCCTTCTATTACTTTTTTTAAATAATCTGCATTTGCTTTCAGCATGTTTTGCATGTGCATTTTAAATTGCTCCGACTCCCATGTTGGAAATAGAAAATAGCTGGCTGCAACTGCAATGGCACAGCCTATTAATGTATCCAGCAATCTTTCCTGTGCAACAACATAAAACCCTTCGCCCAAAAAATTAAAAAGAATAATAACAAATGGTGTTGTAAATACAACCATCACCAGGTAATTAATGCGCAGGAAAGAATAGGTTAATATCATAAATACAACCATGAAAGCAAACTGAACATTTTTGTTGGGAATGAAATAAAGAATAAGTACACCAATTAATCCACCAGCAATTGTTCCAATTAAACGCTCCCTGTTTCTTCTTCTGGTAAGGCTAAAGGCTGGCTTTAAGATGAAGGCTATGGTTAACAATATCCAATAACTATAATTCCCATAATCCATCCACTTTACGATAACAAAACCTGCCAGGCAAGCTATAGCCACACGTAACGCATGCCGGAAAGAAGAAGAGCGAATTGTCAGGTTATCGATTAAAATTTTCGGGTCGAGTGATTGGTGCTTAATAAATTTAGAATGGTCCAATGATGCCTGGCTCGTGGTTGTTTTTTCTTTTGAAAAATAACTTGAAAGCTCAGTGTAACGGTTAAAAAGTTTACGAAGGTTTACTAAGATTTTTTTCAGAACAAGGCTGCTTTGTTTTTCTGTTTTTGCAATAGAATCAACCTCGGTTTTTAACAGGATCAAATTTGCTTCAAGACTTTTATTAAAGCTATATTTTGTATTGCTTTGAATTGCTATGCCAATCTTATCCAACTCTGTAGCAATTTGCCGGATAAGGCTTGAAATCTTTCCTAATATCTTGGTGTCTTCAAAACGGCTTCGTAAAGAAGTATAATCATAATAGGTTGCAGTAATGTCTTCAAAAAGATCCACTGTTTCTACAAATTGCAAAACCAATTTTTTTCCGGTAGCAGTTGTTTCGTTTACAATTTGCCGGGTTTTAAAAAGTACTTCCCGAACAGCATCCTGGTTTTCGTGAACAACAACATGTTGGGCTAATAATTTTTTATAAGTTTCATCAAGATTTTTACCTGAATCATAAAAATCTGCTTTAATGGAAAGATACCTGGCAAGGTCCCTTATCGAATCTCCTAAAGCTCTTTGCGCAGGTCTATAGGGTTGAATTTGGTAAAGCAATAAACTAATCAGCATATACCAGATGCCGCCACCAACAACCAAAGCAGCATGCTCTATTGCTTGTCCCGGTGCTATAACCGTGTCCATACTTAATATCATCACTAATAAAGCAGCGCTGCCAATAGATGCTGCACGGTTGCCATAAACGATGAACATGGAAAATAAGAAGCTTACAACCACAACTTCTAGTCCCATAAAAAATACACTTACCCTTGCAAAAGCAGTTACCAGCGAAACAATAAAAATAAACAGACAGCATATAAGCATGCTGTTTCGTTTATGTATAATAGGCCCTGGCGCATCGGTCAGACTTACGCAAAAAGCGCCTAAAGAAAGCGCCATT
>JAKFCI010000287.1:0-8959 GCA_036676725.1 Chitinophagaceae bacterium | reverse complement strand
AAAATGGTAAGCTTCATAAAAACTTTCATGAAAACCACCGAATAAAGTTGTCATGGCTAAATCAGTTGAGCGATGTCCATAATACACGGCCGGATCGATCAAGACCGGCTGTTTATTTTTATTGCACAAAAAATTACCACTCCAAAGATCGCCGTGGAGTAAGGCAGGCGGTTCATCATTGAAAATCATTGGCAAACGCGTAAATAATTTTTCGAAATTTATTACGTGATGATTTGACAAAAGATTTTTATCCAAACAATTCTTAACCATTGGCTGCAACCTGTTTTCAATGAAGAATGTTACCCAATTATTTTTTGAAGAATTGATTTGCAAAACAGACCCCATGTAATTGTTTTCGTGCAGCCCAAAATAATTATTTGTGCAATGGTGTAATTGCGCTAATTGTTCGCCAAATGTTTTCCAAAACGAAATTGTTTTTTCACCTTCTTCAATCCATTCCAGTATTAAGATTTGTTCCTCGTTTTCAATTAAATTACTGATAATGGCAGGTGTTTTAATGCAATGCTGATCCCTTAATAGTTGAAGCCCGGCTTCTTCTTTTTGAAATAATTGTGGAAATTTAGTAGCACTATTGATCTTACAGAAGAATAATGCATTTGAGGAGGCTATTTGGTATGTTTTATTTATAGAGCCGCCACCAACTTCTTTAAATTTTAAAGTAAGGTTGTTTAAATTTAAATGCTTTGAAAGTTGTTTGTTTATTGTTTGATATGTTCCGGTGGAAAGACTCATGTTGTACAATAGGATTACAGGAAGTACAAGGGTGTGACACAACGAAAGTTGCTAGTAGTAATTAGCCGGACAAAAAATAAAAAAAAGATATTAATCGCTTAGAAATGATGAAAGACCCGCCTACTCTTCATCGCCAAGTAATTCCCTTTCAATTTCTTCCATTTGAACAATGTCCCAGGCTTCACTTTCGGTCGGCGTAACGTTCATTATTTCCAGCAGGTTTTTACTGTCGAGAAATGTTTCTAATTCAGTTGAAAGATTACAAATCACGAAAGAAGCGCCTTTCTCGTAGAAGAGTTGCTGTGTTCTAACAAGGTTTTCTGCCCCCTCTTCGTCCATTGAATTAGCACGCAAGCTCAATACAATATTTTTAATATCATGGTCCAGGTATGCCTTTAAACGAGCGCATAGCTCTTCTGTCATATTAGCAGAAAGGTGGTCTGTTTCAACGGTAATGGCATGAAATCTTTCTTTGGTACTAGTTTTGACTTCCATAGACTATGATAAATTAGCGAATAAGTATTAACATTACTCAGATAAACTTCGCTCAAATTTATTTGTTATTATTGTATCACTACCAATTACACTTTTTAAATGGATAATAATTTTTCAACGCAGGTAAAAGAAATCATATCCTTCAGCAGGGAAGAAGCCTTGCGGTTGGGCAATGATTTTATTGGAACGGAACATCTTCTTCTCGGTTTGATCCGCGAGGGAGATAACATGGCTGTTCGCATATTAAAGAGCTTTAATGTTGACTTGTACGAATTAAGGAAAGAGATTGAATTAGCGGTGAAAGACAAGACCGGAAAAAATATTGCAAACATCAATAGCTTACCCCTTACCAAACAAGCAGAGAAAGTTATACGTGTAACTGTTTTAGAAGCGAAGGCCTTAAAAAGCCCAACTGTTGAAACAGAACATTTAATGCTTTCAATTTTAAAGAATAAAGAAAATATTGCAACTCAAATCTTAAATCAATTTGACGTGGACTACGATCTATTCAGACAGGAACAAGGTATGCTCAAATCTAACGATGTACGTGCCGAATACCAGGAAGAAAATGATGATGATTTTGATGAAGAAAAAAAATATTCCGGCGCCAAAGCTCGTGGAGCTACTGCAACAAAAAGTAAAACACCGGTACTTGATAATTTTGGACGAGACATTACAAAATTGGCCGAAAGCGGAACGCTTGATCCAATTGTAGGTCGCGAAAAAGAAATTGAAAGAGTTTCTCAAATTCTTTCTCGTCGTAAAAAGAACAACCCCATTTTAATTGGCGAACCGGGTGTGGGTAAAACAGCTATTGTAGAAGGTTTAGCCTTGCGTATTGTTCAGCGCAAAGTATCTCGTGTACTTTTTGATAAAAGAGTGATCTCTCTTGACCTGGCGGCTTTGGTTGCCGGTACAAAATACCGTGGACAATTTGAAGAGCGCATGAAAGCGATCATGAACGAACTGGAAAAAAACCGCGATGTTATTTTGTTCATTGACGAAATACACACCATTGTTGGTGCTGGTGGTGCTTCGGGTTCGCTTGATGCATCAAATATATTTAAGCCGGCCTTGGCCCGTGGCGAACTGCAATGCATTGGTGCATCAACGTTAGACGAGTATCGTATGTACATTGAAAAAGATGGTGCATTGGATCGTCGTTTTCAAAAAGTAATGATCGATCCGCCAAGTGTTGATGATACGATCCAGATTTTGAATAACATCAAATCCAAGTACGAAGATTACCACAATGTAAACTACGACCAGGAAGCAATTGATGCCTGTGTAAAATTAAGCGACCGTTATATTACCGATCGTTTATTACCAGACAAAGCCATTGATGTAATGGATGAAGTAGGAGCAAGAGTGCATTTAAAAAACATTAATGTTCCGCAAAATATTATTGACCTCGAGCAGAAGATAGAAGACATAAAGAATGAAAAGAATAAAGTAGTAAAAAGCCAAAAGTTTGAAGAGGCTGCTGCTTTACGTGATACGGAAAAAAGATTAGGTGAAGAATTAGACAAAGCAAAAAGCCAGTGGGAAGAAGAAAGCAAACACAAACGCTATCCAATTGGTGAAGAGCAGATTGCAGAAGTAGTGAGCATGATGACAGGCATTCCAGTAAAACGCATGGTTGAAGCAGAAACGCAAAAGCTGCGTAAGATGGCTGATGAAATGCGGGAAATGGTTGTAGGCCAGGATGAAGCTTTGGGTAAAGTTGTTCGTGCCATTCAACGTAACCGTGTAGGATTAAAAGATCCAAAAAAACCGATTGGTACTTTTATATTTCTTGGTCCGACCGGTGTAGGTAAAACAGAAATGGCTCGTGCATTAGCCCGCCATATGTTTGATAGTGAAGATGCGTTGATACGTATTGACATGAGTGAATACATGGAGAAGTTTACTGTAAGTCGTTTAATTGGTGCGCCTCCGGGATATGTTGGTTATGAGGAAGGCGGACAATTGACAGAACGTGTGCGCAGAAAGCCTTACAGTGTTATTTTGTTGGACGAGATTGAAAAAGCACATCCTGATATTTATAATATTTTATTACAGGTATTGGATGATGGACAATTGACCGACGGATTAGGAAGAAAGGTTGATTTTAAAAACTCAATGATCATTATGACATCCAACATTGGTGTACGCCAATTGAAGGATTTTGGTGAAGGAGTTGGTTTTGCTACACAAGCAAGACAAGACAATGCAGATGAAGCGAATAAGGCGGTTATTGAAAAAGCATTGAAACGTACTTTTAGTCCGGAGTTTTTAAATCGTATTGATGATGTCATAATTTTCAACTCATTAAGCAAGGAGAATATCTTCAACATCATTGATATTTTGATGAAAGGTGTAATGAAGCGTTTGGCCAACCTTGGATTCAATCTCGAACTATCTGAAGAAGCTAAAACTTTTATTGCAGATAAGGGATATGACCAGCAGTTCGGCGCACGTCCTTTACACAGGGCAATTCAAAAATACCTGGAAGATCCACTTGCAGAGGAAATATTAAATATGAATATTAAGGCTGGCGATACCTTGGTTGCTGTTTTGGATAAAGAACAAGGCAAAGTAAAATTTACTTTGAAGGAAAAACAGAAGGAAGAAGAACCGAAAGCAAAATAATTGTATTAATTACAAAACTTAAAGGGCTGACATGTGTCAGCCTTTTTTTATTACTACCATTATCATGTGCGTTCAAATTGAATATGTTTATATTTTGTTAAGATTTTGGCAACATATTTGTCTAGAAGGTTAAACCCTTTTCCATAACCTTTAACCTACGTGGTATGACAACATCTCAACCCCGATTTTGCCTTGCGGTCTTTTTTGGCCTGTTATTTCTCACGAACGAAAGTGCTGCGCAACAAAACCCACAAGAATCAGAAGCTGTTTCAAAAAAACTTTCCACAGACTTACGTATCAAATCTTTTCTTATTTCAGAAGAAAGAGGAACGCCATCTTTCATTGCATTAAAGAAGGCTGCGCAAATGAATTTTTCGCAGGCGAAATCAGTATTGAACCAAACACTTGATTTGCGAACAGGTTTAGATGAACTAAAAGAAATGCGCATGGTTGCTACTTCGACTGAATTCAAAGTCATCGAGTTTCAACAATACTTTAAGGGAATTAAAGTTGAGCATTCACGTTATACAGCATTTGTAAAAAACGGTGCGATACAGTTCTTTAATGGAGCTTATTTCAATGTGCCAGCAAGTTTGCCTTTATCTCCAAAAATCAATGAGTCAAATGCTTTGGGAAAAGCAAAAGAAAATGTAAATGCAAAAAAGTATGCCTGGGACAATTTAGAAGAAATCATTTCTAAAACAAAAGAATTAGGTACAAAGGCTGGTTTGCTTGCTGAATTAAAGGAATATACGCCTGATGCGGAACTTGTGATTGTAGAAAATTACTCAAAACCGGGAAAAGCGGAAATGCGACTTGCTTATAAGTTTAATATTTATGCAGTGGAACCGTTAAGCCGTGCCTGGATTTATGTTGACGCGGAAAATGGAAATACACTGTTGGTTGATAAAATAATCAAACATATTGACAATCCAAATCCTTCACCAACTGCAGTTTCCGCAACCGTTCAGACACGGTATGCCGGCAATAAACAAATTGGAGTTAAGCAAATAAGTGGCAATGATCCTAACAATGGAACTTTATTAACCTCCAGCAATCCTTTAGAAGTTTATGTTCCAGGTTCCTTAACCTATGGTTTAATGGATGATACAAGGGGAGGGGGCATTGAAACTTATGACCTGAATGGTGTTGGCGGATTACCTGTATCATTGGGAGCTTATGCAGCCGGCAAAAGTTTTACCGATGTAGATAATAATTGGACATTGGCGGAGCATAAAAGAAGCGAAACAGTTGAATCCGAAAATGATGATTTTGGCTGGGATGCACATTGGGGGGCAGCTATGGTTTACGATTATTGGAAAGCCAAACATGGGCGTTTGAGCTTTGATGGCAATGATTCAAAGATTAAAAGTTTTATACATTCTGGACTTGCATACGATAACGCTTTTTGGAATGGAACCGTTATGACTTATGGTGATGGGTCTTATCCTGCAAAGGCCAATGGATTCAGACCTTTAACTTCTTTGGATGTTTGTGGACATGAAATTGGACATGGTGTTTGTGAATTCACAGCGGACCTTGTTTACGCAAAAGAATCCGGTGCAATGAATGAAGGATTTAGCGACATCTGGGCCTCGTGTGTAGAATATTTTGTTTTAAAAAATGTAGATCCTTCTTTAAGCGCCGTCTACAAACCATTTTATATTGGAGAACAAATTTCTGCTAATCCTGCTCGTCCCTTGCGTAGAATGGATAACCCGCAAGCGGAAGGTGACCCTGATACTTATGGGGGTAATTTTTGGAAAGATCCCAACTGCTCGCCAAGTTTAGCAAATGACCAGTGTGGTGTGCATACGAACAGTGGTGTATTAAACAAGTGGTTTTACCTGGTAACAATTGGTTCCGGCGTGGGATCAGGTCCAGATGCAGCATTTGCAGGCATTGACGATGGGATCAATGACAAAGGAGATAACTATTCAATCACTGGACTAGGCTTTGACCTTTCAGAAAAAATTACATATCTGTCAGAACTTATGCTAACATCTTCTGCAACATTTGCAGAAGCCCGTAATGTATCAATTAATGTAGCAACAGCATTGAGTGGTAGTCCGTTTAGCCCGATGGTTAAAACAGTTACTGATGCCTGGTTTGCAGTAGGCGTTGGAGCTCCTGCTCAAAATACAATAACATATGGCTTCGTTTACCAGCCGGGTTCATCGGAGAGTGAAGGCCAGGAAAATGCAGGTTGTAATTTGGAAACACCAGTTTATGTTCCAATTTTATTACCTGGTAATTCAAGTGCTACCATTACACTGTCCGGAACTTCAACAAACAATTCTGACTATCGCCTTTCCAGGTCAACATTATCCAATACCACATCTGATTTTAAATCAGACTCGGTGATTGTGTATGTCATAGATGATGGCGTAGCCGAAGGTGATGAAACGGTCATATTAAATTTAGCATTAACAAACACCGGGAGTAGTCCTGTTAATTCAAAATACATTTTAAACATTATTGAGGATGATGTAATACCTGTTATTTCCAATGTTTCAAAAGTATTATTGAATGAAACTTTTACCAGAACTGATGGCTTTGATGATCCAATTGGTTGGAAAGAAATAATTGAATTAACTGAATCACCCAATGGAGATCCTTTAGCAAGTGGCAAAAATCAGTGGGGAATATTTAGTAATGCATTAGCCATTACAGGCAAAGAGGGAACAACAGGCGCTCAACTGCCAGGCGGTACTTATAACAGTAATAGTGCAAGTAAAACCATCATTGGTTCTTCCATTATAGATGCAAGGGGCTTAAACAAATTGCAACTTCGTTTTGATTATACTGTACAAGGTGAAGTAAATACTGAAGGTGAGGATCCTTTTAATCTTCCTGTATTTGATTACATGGCAATCGTTTATTCCTTAGACGGAGCAACCTGGTACGAATTACCAAGTCCTCCATATCGTGCATTTGCATCGGTTGCTCCAGAGAATGGCAATGTAGATGTATTGCTTCCCTCTTTCTTAAATAATAAATATTTCTATTTAGGTTTCCGTTGGTCGAATGATACAAATGCAGGAGGGCCAATTAGTGTAAGTATTGATAACCTTAAACTTACCGGCTCAACAAGAAATATTGAAAATGACCTCAATCATAATGGTAGAGAAAATCTTCGTGCTGGTGATGATGTATATTTTTATAGCATGCAGGATGGTGAGGTTGTAGGCCGGGTGAAAAATAATTCTACCAAAGATTTTGGCTGTACTAATTTTTTAGTTGAAAAAACCGGAACAGGCTCATTCAATCTTTACTCGGGACGTGACGGGTTGCAGAAAGTATCTGAAAAAGTGGTAAGAATTGAAACTGGTTTTATATATAAAGCTTCAACAACTGTAAGTTTGTTTTTTACCGAAGCGCAACTAACGGCTTTGGAAAGTGCAACAGGTAAACCAAGGAATAATTTTACAGTTTACCATGTAGCGGCAACTGCTTATACTTTGGCTTCTTCTCAAAACACTAAAAAGTATTTAGCAGTTTATACTGACCTTGGCCAATCAATAGGTGGTTATTATACCGTAACCATTAATGAAAAGGCAAATGGTTCGTATGCTTTGGGTACTACTGTTTCAGTTCCCGGCACTCAAAATGCGGTTACCTATTCTGCTCCTAATGAATTGGTTTTACAGGATTGGGATTTTAAACCTATCTATCCAAACCCTGGTAAAGGTGTTGCAAACTTTTTAATTAATGCGCCACATGCAGAAAAGATCAGGGTTGAAATTTTGAATATGTTTGGGCAAGTGGTACAAACACAAAGTGAAGAATTGAAGGGTGGAAAATCACAAATTAAACTTCAAATTCCTAAACTTTCAAATGGCAATTATTTAATACGGGTGAGGGATGAAAAAGGATCGGTTTTAAATGCACAATCATATATTAAATACTAAAACATTCAGAATCTAATAAAAAAGGCTACCGGTTTTTGGTGGCCTTTTTTGTTGCTTCCACTATAAGTTGCCAAATTTGTATTGCAATGAAAAAAATTATCATTACCATCGATGGCTGGTCTTCTTGCGGTAAAAGCACTTTGGCAAAACAGTTGGCAAAGAAGCTTGGTTATATTTATGTGGACAGCGGTGCCATGTACCGGGCTATCACGCTTTATTTTTTACGCAACCACATTGACTGGACGGATAGGAAAGAAGTAGTTGCGGCTTTAAAGAATATTTCGCTGGAATTTATTTTCAATCCCAAAAGCGAACAATCCGAAATTTATTTAAATGAAGAAAACGTGGAGTATGTCATCCGCGATCTTGTTATAGCAGAAAAAGTAAGCGAAGTAGCCGCTATTAAGGAAGTTCGTGATTTTGCGGTTGCGCAACAGCAGCAATTAGGCAAAAAGAAAGGTATTGTAATGGATGGACGTGATATAGGTACTGTTGTATTTCCGCATGCTGAATTAAAGTTATTCATGACGGCCGATAACAGTGTACGTGTTGAAAGAAGGTTTAAAGAATTGTTTGAAAAAAATCCAAACATCACAATAGAAGAAGTGAAGAACAACCTGGAAATGCGTGACTACATTGATTCGAATAGAGAAGTAAGCCCATTGCGCAAAGCGGATGATGCTATAGTGCTGGATAATACAAACCTTACTCCTGAAGAACAATTTAAAAAAGCAATGAAGATCGTTCGTGAATGTACAAGTGCTACAATAGCTTAATTTTCCTCCTGGAAAAAAATATTTAAAAATATTTTTTGCAAACGCTTGCATTTTAAAATTATTATATCTTTCTTTGTCTTCTCAAGTAGAAAATCTCCCAATCCTCTTCAAAGCCGTACCCGATTCCACAAATTTGACCGATTTATTTTTCAGTGTTGAAAAACAATTTGAATTGCTATGTCTTTTCACTTTGCTTAACAACCATGTTCCAATCCCCATGATGATGCTATAAGAGCAACCCTCTTGCCAATACCTTTTTGTCCACACATCCTAACTGCAATTTCCGCATTATTCCTTTTCCCGGAACAACCTCAAAGCAGGATGTAATCGCAGCATCATAGCCATAAGGCAACCTTAAACTTTTTTAAAAAAACTTAAACTATCGCGTTATGA
>JAKFCI010000286.1:0-4857 GCA_036676725.1 Chitinophagaceae bacterium | reverse complement strand
AACCATTTACTTCGATCTCGAGTTTGCTAGTGGCCTGATTGCAAAATGTATCTCCAGTTACAATAAAAATATCAGTCGTTTGCGGGCTGAAGCAGAAAAAGGTTGGTTCGAAATTTCCCCTGCATTTTACTACAGCGGGCAAGTAGGAAATACCAGCGATGGACCCATGAATTTTGACAACAATTTTGTTGAGCAAATAGCGCAGATGGATGATTTTGCACAATGCGTTCAGCAAAATAAAATTTCTAAAGTTAGTGGTGAAGAAGGCTTAAAAGACATGCGGGTTGTTGATGCCATTTACAGGAGTTTAACCAGTGGCAAAAAAGAAAAGATTATGTAACCGGCTTTTGGTCTTCTATTAATCGTTCCTTGTGTCACTCACTTGTACTCCTGTAATTTTATTGAACAATTTCAGGCGCAGTTTTTATATATTCCTTCGTAACAAAATCAAAAATATTTAAATGCGCATAGCAACTTACAATGTCAATGGCGTTAACGGGCGCTTGCCGGTACTTCTTCGCTGGCTCAATGAAACCAAACCTGATGTTGTTTGCCTGCAGGAGTTAAAAGCCCCCGAAGAAAAATTTCCGGCAGAAGCCATTAAAGATGCAGGTTACGAAGTTATCTGGCATGGACAAAAAAGCTGGAACGGTGTAGCCATTCTTTCACGTATAGGCAAGCCCGAAGAAGTACGCCGTACTTTACCCGGCGATCCGGAGGATGTGCATAGCCGTTATATTGAAGCAAACATCAATGGCATTTTAATCGGTTGCCTTTACTTGCCAAATGGTAATCCTGCACCTGGTCCAAAGTTCGATTACAAGCTTAGTTGGTTTGATCGGTTGAACAAACATGCTGCAGAATTATTACAGTCTAAAAAGCCTGTTGTTTTAACAGGCGACTTTAATGTTATGCCCACAGAATTAGATGTTTATAAACCGGAACGCTGGGTAGATGATGCATTGTTTCGTCCAGAAACCCGTGCCGCATTTAAAAAACTGGTTGACCAGGGGTGGACAGATGCCATTCGAAAACTTTATCCCGACGAAGTCATTTATACATTCTGGGATTATTTCCGCAATGCTTACAGTCGAAATGCGGGACTTCGCATCGATCATTTTTTATTA
Source organism: Chitinophagaceae bacterium (assembly GCA_036676725.1). GTDB lineage: Bacteria > Bacteroidota > Bacteroidia > Chitinophagales > Chitinophagaceae > Flavisolibacter. Next base: position 3,730 of record JAKFCI010000286.1, on the reverse strand, counting down.
AGCCCGCAATTAAACAAACGTTTAACTGCAGCAGGCGTTGATAAAAATGTCCGTGGTTGGGAAAAATCCAGCGACCATGCCCCGGTTTGGATAGAACTAGCAGATAAATAGATTTATAAAAATTTAAACTTAAGCCTTTAAAAAATCAGGTTTTAATATATAAATTCCATTCAATCAATGGTTTAATAATCCACGATTTTTTATTATACCCGATAATGAATTTTTATTCTACCAGGTCGTTTTCCATTGGCACGAAATTTTAAGAATAATTGCTTTGGAACTAAAATTTCATAAGCAAACAAAAACGAATTAAACGTTATTAAAAAGTACAATCATGAAAAAAATTTTTGCCTTAGCCCTTGTCGCAGCTGCATTTACTGCATGTAATGATGCTGATAAGGATACTACTACCGTTGATACGGATACGACGACAACAACTACTTCCACTACAACAGAAACAACAACTACCTACACACCTGCTGATGGAGACGTAAGCTACAGAAGCGGAAAAGTGATGGTATACAGGAATAATGACTGGGTTGAAAGTGATAAGGATGTAACACTTGACAATGGTATTGTTGTACGTAAAAATGGCGAAGTAAAAAGAGATAATGATGTTGTTGTTTTAAATGATGGCGAAGTAATTGACAGGTCTGGTAACTTTTGGGATAGAACAGGAAATGCAATTGAAGATGGCTGGGATGCAACAAAAAGAGGCGCTAAAAAAGCAGGACAGGCAATAGAAAAAGGTGCAAAAAAAGTTGGTGAAGAAACCAAAGACGTTTTTGACGGTGATGATAATAAAAAGGATAACTAATAAGTAGGTCGATTTCTATTAAAAAGTCCCGGGTTTATAGCCCGGGACTTTTTTTTATAACTTAAATATCAAATGGGATCTAAACATTATCATTATCTATTGGTTGGTACTGTTAGATTTGCACCTGAATTTCGATTGAATGAAAAATAGCCTTGGAAAAAATATCATCCCCGAAAATGAAGCACAAAGGCTGAATGCACTTAATTATTACAATGTTTTAAATAACCTGCCCGACCGTTATTTTACAAATCTTGCTTACATCATTGCCGAAAGTTTTCACACACCTATTGCGCTGATTACACTTGTTACCGATGATAAAGTTGTGTACAAAGGCAATGCAGGTATGGAAGGAATCGACGAAGTGGACCGCGGCATCAGTTTGTGTTCGCTTGCAGTGCTCGATTCGGAACCCACCGTTTTTAATAATGCTTTGAAAGAACCTTGTTTGTTAAGCAACCCGCTTGTTGTTGGCGAGTTTGGCTTAAGGTTCTATGCAGGCGCACCCATTACCACTTCCGATGGTTTTCATATTGGAACCGTTTGCATTGTTGATAAAGAACCAAGGGAATTTTCGGAAAATGAAAAATCACTTCTTTCACGCTTTGCAGAAAATGCAATGCACGAAATTGAAATGCGCAGGGCGCTACAAGAGATTAAATAATTGCAGGTTTAAATAATTTTCAAAAAGAATATTGTAACGGGCTTTCGTACATGCTTCATCCTTTGTTGCGTCGCACACTTGTACTATTTGTTCATTGATCAACACGAAAATAATCCTGTTCCATTTTTATTCATGCAGGGTTAACACTATACAACGCCAGCTTAATAAATTTTCCACGCAGCACCGGGCTGTCTAAATAATTAAAACGGTAACCTTTTGTATTTTTCAATTCGTTGTAGATCACTTCCGAAACAACCAGCTTTTGTTTGTACTGGTTGCACAGCGAAACAATTCTTGCTGTTGCGTTTAATACATCACCCGAATAAACAATATCTTTTTTAGTAATACCGATCTCGCCGGTAATTACATCGCCCGAATGAATACCGGCTTTAAACTGGGGTACAACGCCATAATCGTTTTTAAAAATGTTGGCATTTTCCTCCACTTTATCCATAATGGCTGTAAAACACCTTAGACAATTTGCACCGTGCAAACCTTCATGTTTTGGCCACGATACCACGATTTCATCGCCGACGTACTGGTAAATTTCTCCATTGTATTTAAGTATAGCCTGGTTAGCCACACTGTAAAAAAACCTGATCATCCTAAAATATTTATCATCGCCAATTTGTTCCGCAATGGTGGTAGATGAAGTAAGATCAAGAAACATAAAAATCCGGTTTTCTTTTACCGGTTCAAAGTACTTACCTAGTAATAAATTTTTTAAAATACCGGTTCCGTATTTCTCACTTACATCTAAAATAAAAATGGTGAGGATGACGATGAAATACCAGTTTAAAAGAAGACGTAACACTCGTAAACTGATAAGATCGCTTTTAATTTTTTGGGTAAAAGAAATATTTGAAGGGCCAAAAAATGCACCAATTATGCCAACAATTACAATAAACAACGTAACAAAAAAAATGTACAGTAGGGAATGAATAAATAATTTTTGCAGGTAAGTTTTCCCTTTTACTTTTTCTCGCTGGTAAAAAACTATAAATGACCCAGCGATTAAACCGCCAGCTAATGGGCCAATCGAAGTAATAACCAAATGTTCAAATGCATTCTTGCCAAAAATCCAATGCAGGAAATGCTTCCCGGTAGCCGGGTCATAATTCACCGCATTATTGAGCTCCAGCACGATGCCCGCAATCATCCAACAAATGGTGATTACAATAACCTGTTTTGCTTTGTAAACAAATTCCGGTTGCCATTTCATGTGGAATATGAATATATAAATTAAATGTGATGACTGGAAACGCCGTTGTGCAATGCCAGTAAGATCATTGTAGGATTACCTAATAACGTCTTTATTTTATTGAATTTTATAAGGTCTATTCAACTTATTTTTATTACCCCTTAAAAAATAAAAATATGCCGGAAGGCCCTGCCATATTGCATTTAAAAAATCAACTACTGCCATTTAAAGGCAAAGTAGTAAAGAAGGCCGGCGGGTATGGCCCAATGCCAACCGCATGGATCAACGGCAAAAAACTGCTGGACATACAAACATGGGGCAAGCATTTACTGTTTGTTTTTAAAGAAGGAACTGTAAGGGTTCACCTCATGCTTTTCGGCGAAATATTGGTAGATGAACAAAAAAAAGTGAACCGCTCTTTTTTCCTGGAATTTGCCAAAGGAGCCATCAACGGTTTCATGGTTAAAGCCATCAAACTAAAAGGCACACCCGAAGAGGAATACGACTGGCGAATTGATATCCTGCACAAAGATTTTGACCCTGCCTATGTAAAAACATTGTTGAAGAAAAAAGCCGACAAAACCATTGACGATGTATTGATGGACCAGCAAATATTTGCAGGCGTTGGCAATAAAATCCGGAATGAAGCGCTGTATCGTGCAGGCATTCATCCCATGAGCATTACCGGTAAAATACCAGCTGCAAAAATTACGCAACTCATTAAAGAAGTAGTGAAGTATGCCCGTACTTTTTACAAGCACCTGGAAAAAAGCGGGGAGAATAAAGACTTTGCCGTGTACCAGCAGGAATATGCGGCTGATGGCAGCGAAGTAACCATGAAGATCTTACCAAAGTCGAAACGCAAAATCTATTTTAGCGAACACAAGCAAACTTTGTACAATTAAGTTTTTTAAATTGCTCGATACGTATTCATCTATTAAAAACGCCTCTTTTTATTTCCCTGTATTTAAACCAGGCGCCGGCAAAACCACCAAGTGATGCAGCGATTATAGGAACGATGATTACCATTATGTCCTGAATGAAAACTTTG
>JAKFCI010000285.1:0-3072 GCA_036676725.1 Chitinophagaceae bacterium | reverse complement strand
AATCGAAATGGAATTAAATGTTTTATTGTGTTGATCCAATATCGCCGAAAAGCAAAAAGACAAGCCACTGCGTGGCTTTCTTTATTTCAGGCCGGGTTTTAAATCAGGGTTGCCAACGTATCAAGCATTTAATGGAAGGCCTTATATGTACATCCGAAGCCCTTCATACAACCAGATGAAGCCCTTCATATAACCATGGGAGAACTTCCCGAAATTGGAAAGACATTTCATAAAAAATGGTTTTTCATTAATGATTAGCGAAAAGGTGTTTTTCGTTGTTGACAAAACAAACCAACAAAACAAACACAAAAAATGCAAGCCCTGTTTTTTGTGGCTGGCAGCTGGCTTTTGCAGGTTTTGTAAATGAAAAAGCAGTTTTATGCGCATGAAAAAAAATGAAAAATTGCGGAAAACTAACCGCAGTTCCACATCGGGATTTTTACGGAAAACCGCCCCCGGCTCCTGCTCTTTGTAACGGGCAGGCATATCTTTTTTTACCGGAAGAAGGCGTTTTTTTGCTGAAAGATGGCCGTTGTTTGTTGAACAATGCCCATTTATTTTTGAGGGATGTCAATCTATTTGTGAACAATGCCCATTTATTTTTGATGGATGCTCATTTATTTTTGAGAGATGCCAATCTATTTTTGAGGGATGCCAATCTATTTGTGAACAATGCCCATTTATTTTTGATGGATGCTCATCTTTTGCCTGCCGAAAGCATTAAACAACCGGTTTTACCAGTTCATGAACAATAAAAAGGTTGCCGGTTAGTTGGCAGAGAGGTGAAGCAAAGCAGCAGTTATAACCGTTTGTAAACGCTTATGAAACGTTTGTACACGTTTATGTGAAAGTTGTATTGGCGCAACTACAATCTGAAAAGCGAATACTAAATTATTGATATACAGGCTTTGTTAATTGGGAGATGTTGCGTATAATAGCAGAAATATAAGTGTTGCATGCCATTTTTAAAGACCATTCGTTTCATAACAGCAATCACCTTGACAGCCCTTTTCTTCGCATGCAATAACACAAAGCATGACACAGAAAATTCAAACACATCCACATTTAAATCAGACAAAGCCGTTATGACGGACACAACCAAAAATGACATTATTGAACAACTAAACATTTCAATAAAGAGCGGCTTTTATGACAAAGAAGAAATTTTTAGAAATATTGAAGACTATTTGTATGAAATTCCGTTTGACCAAGATTGGACAAGAAAACAAATTGACAGTGCTTATGCAGACCGATTAAAAGTGCAAGCAACATGGTCTGCGGTTACAGACTTTGACAAGTTAGTTCAAGCATTTGACATATTAAACTCATCAGGAATAATTGCTTTGCATAATGCCGGTATGACAAAACAAGATGGAGAAGGTGACAGCGAAGAAATTCATGTCGACCTACTAAAAAAAGGAATTAAGACAAAGGGTTTTTGCTATTACCATTGGCAAGACGTTGAAAGAGTTGTTGATGATAATCATTTGTATATTGGTTTTGGCGACTTTAATAATAGCGACAAAGACGCTTTGGAAATCGGAAAACAAGTTGCCACGACACTTGAAAGCAAAGGCTTCAAACTTAATTGGGACAAAACAGTTGAAAAAAGAATAGAAATTACAAATATTAATTGGCAAAAAAGGGTTGGGAATAAAAACTGCAGCAATGAGAAAGCTATTAAACTATTAAGTAGTTCTTCAAAGTGACAGACGAAAAACGGCATATAACATTGGGTTTTATGCAAGTTGGGCTCGACATTGTAACATCAGCAAATTGCAAACCCAAGCTGTAGTTTGGGCTTGACGAATAAAGCCCAGCTTTAGTTCTTAATATTTAACTTTATCAAAAAGCCACGCAGCAATTCCGGGAGGACGAATATAAAATTCCCCGCCATCGATAATACCTGCTCGTTAAAACCAATTTTATGAATCTCCGTACATCAATACTATTTATTTTAATTATCTCAACCACTACGATTGCTTTTGGGCAGAACCTGGAACCATTGGAGTTAGCAAAAAAGATCTTCAGTAAGGAGCCATTCCCTAACATTGAGAAGTACGTTGCTGGTGAATATGAAGGCAAACCCAACGGACAAGACATCCAGAGTGGTTCTATAACTCGGTTTTTGTTACTTGGTCAAACAAATAGCAAGGCAGTTGTAGCCATGACTATCCTGGATTCCAGTGGTCAAGGCTTAGACACCTATCTGCACTTTGAAAAAGACTCCATCTGGAAAATGCATGCTTTTCGGGCATTGGCAATGACAGGTATAATCGAACAGATGAAGAATGAACTTGAAAAAATGACAGCAAAACAAGTGGACGAACAGATAGAGAAGTCGAAGAAGGCAAAAAACAAGGAGCATGTTATTTTTGCTTCAAGAGAAGATTACAATTTTGAACTTGGCAATGCCAGGCTTATTTTAGAACTCGATGAAAATATCATTAAGCACTTCCTTATGAATAGGGCTGAATTTGAACGCATAAAAGAAGCTGCACTAAAGGAACTCGAAAACAAAACAAGAGATGGCAAACGTTCTTTAAAGCTTGCAGAAAATCTTAAAAGTGACTACAGGAAGTTGTTTGTTGCCTCTGTTTCTTATGGAGGGTATGAGCTTGGCGGTAAATGTCTGGATTTCTCAATTGGAGGTATGCTGGATAATACTGTAGGCTTTCTTTATATTAAAGATAAAAAAGACTTACCTGAAATGAATGATAGCCGGGTAATCATGATAAGAGAAATTGGTAATGGATGGTATCTCTACAAAACAACCTGAGAAAAACTGCTGGCAATACCGGGAACATTAGTGACAAAATTTTTAAAGCGACATTTTACATGAAGTTTATAACTACAATTATCCTGACACTCCTTGTGACATTTACCTTTGGACAGACCCTGTCATATGAAATTGACAGCATTTATAATTTCAAACCAGGTAAGCTATCCAGCAAAGAACAAGAAACTAAGTTTCCTGCATTGGATAAGTTTTGGGACAAGATAAAAAGCGACACAACAAAGCACCTTCCTCTACTCCGTTACGAATTAAAGCAAACACATCACAACCCCTTC
>JAKFCI010000284.1:0-8190 GCA_036676725.1 Chitinophagaceae bacterium | reverse complement strand
AGTTATCTGTAAATTAAAAAGACCTGTTTTCTTTTACCCAGGTTTTTATGTAGTCTGCTATTTCAGAAGTTGTTGTACCAGGTGGAAAGAGTTTTCCGACACTCATGTTGTTCAGCATTTTCATGTCCTCATCCGGGATGATGCCGCCGCCGGTGAGTAGCACATCGTTCATTCCTTTCTCTTTCATTAGTTGTACCAGTTTTGGAAAAACAGTCATATGGGCGCCTGATAAAATGCTAACACCAATTGCATCTACATCTTCCTGTAATGCAGCATTCACCACCATTTCAGGGGTTTGACGCAAACCAGTATAGATTACTTCCATTCCTGCATCACGTAAAGCAGTGGCGATTACTTTTGCGCCCCGGTCATGACCATCAAGGCCAACCTTTGCAACTAATACTCTTATCGGCCTTTTTAATTCTTTATTCATAAATAAGCAATCAAAAATAAACTTCTTTAACAACTATTGTAATTTCAAGTATGGATTATAGGAAATTTGGAAATACCGATCTTACCGTTAGTGAAATTGGATTTGGTGCATGGGCTATTGGTGGTGGTGCAATGGTAGGTGATACTGCTATTGGTTGGGGGGATGCAGATGATAAAACATCAAGGCTGGCTATAGAAGCCGCAATTGATGCAGGTATAAATTTTTTTGATACTGCAGACATTTATGGTTTAGGGCACTCGGAAGAATTGTTAGGAAATATAATCGGGGATAATAAAAATATCTTGATCGCAACCAAGGTAGGAAACGTTGCACGTAACAACCAATTCACTACAGATTATTCAAAGGAATATATTTTAAGTGCATGTGATGCAAGTTTGAAAAGATTGAAAAGAGATACAATTGATTATTACCAGTTACATACGGCTAGAATTCAACACCTTGAAATTGGTGATTGTGTACAGGCAATGGAAACCTTGCAACAATCGGGAAAGGTGCGATACTGGGGGCTTTCTTTAAACACCTTTGAATTTGACGCAGAAGTAAAATTTTGCCTGGAAAATAATTTGGGCAATGGCTTCCAGTTGGTATTAAATATGATCAATCAAAAAGCATTAAGCGTAATAAAAGAAATAGCAAATAAAGGTTTTGGAATCATTGCAAGAATGCCTTTGCAATTTGGTTTGTTAACCGGGAAATTTAATGCGCAAACACAATTTGATATCAATGATCATAGACATAAAAGACTGACGAAAGAAGTGATTGCTCGAACTGATGAAGCAATGCAACCAGTGTGGCAATTGTGCAGTAAATACGACATCACAAAAACCGGGTTGGCTTTGAGTTACATTTTAAGTTACGATGAAATTTCAACTGTGATTCCCGGCATTAGAACGCCCCAACAGGTTTTAGACAATACAACCGGTTTGGTGAAACTGGACGAAGTGGATAAACAAATGATTGAAAGTTTAGGTAAAACAAGTTTTGAATCGCTTATGAAATTGATTCAACAACAAGGTTAATTTATTCAGCCGAATTAAATTCAATCAGCGCTGAATTAATTCTTTCAATTGTTTCTTGCTTACCTAATATTTCTGCGATATCAAATACAGGCGGTCCAAATTTACCACCCACAAGCATGATCCTGAATGGTAGTTGAAGTTCGCCAGGTTTAATATTACAAATGCTTGCCTGGTTTTTAAATCCATCTTCAATAAAGGCGGAATTCCATTCAGGAATACTTTCTAATTCGGCAATAAAATTTTTAAAGAAGGTTGCTTTGGCTTCGCTCCACTTAGGTTTCACAGCAGCAACATCGAATTTTACCGGCGCTATAAAAAAGAAATGTGCTTGTTCCCACAGGTCGGGTAAAAGCGTACAGCGTTCTTTAATTAACCCGGCTATTTTTTCACACTTTTCAACAAGTTCTAATGATGGCGTTAGTAAAACGCCATCCTTTGCTAATTCGTTATAGTACTGGTTAAAAAGTTCTTGTCCCAGAACAGCATTGTCTGTTCGTTTGATCCATTCATGGTTGAACCATTTTGCTTTTTCATAATCGAACTTTGCACCACCCTTATGAACTTTATCGATAGAAAATTTTTGAATTAATTCTTGCAAAGAAAATATTTCTTGTTCTGTTCCATCATTCCAACCCAGCATCGCCAATAAATTAATAAAAGCTTCAGGCAAAAATCCACGCTCTCTAAAACCTTCAGTTACATCATTTGTTTTTACATCTTTCCAGGTCATTGCAAAAACCGGGAAGCCATATTTCGCACCATCTCGTTTGCTTAATTTCCCGTTCGGGCCAAGTATCAAAGGTAAATGCGCCCATTTCGGCATTACATCTTCACCAAATAAATAACGCCATAGTAAAATATGTACCGGTGCACTTGGCAGCCATTCCTCACCTCTAAATGCATGTGTTATTTCCATTAGAAAATCATCAACCACAACTGCCAGGTGATAGGTTGGCATGCCATCTCCTTTCAGTAAAACCTTATCATCTACAACGGATGTATCAAAACTTACTTCACCTCGTATCATGTCGGTAAAAGAAATAGTTTCATGCTCCGGCATTTTTATACGAATTACATGAGGCGTGCCTTTTTTTAAAAGTTCATTTACTTCTTCTTCGGTTAGTGTTATTGAATTGCGCATTTGCATGCGTACAGAGCGATCGTATTGCGGGCTCGGGTTTTCTGCAGTTCGCAAGTTTGTACGCATGACCTCCAATTCTTCGGTTGTGTCGAAAGCATAATAGGCAGCACCTTTTGTAATTAATTCTTCTGCATATTTTCGGTAAATGCCCTTTCGTTCGCTTTGGCGATATGGTGCCATTTTGCCGCCATGCTTTGGGCTTTCATCCGGCTCCAGGCCGCACCAGGAAAGTGTTTCGTAAATGTAATCTTCCGCACTTGCTACATAGCGGTTTTGGTCAGTATCTTCTATCCTTAATATAAAATCTCCACCATGCTGTTTCGCAAACAGGTAGTTATATAAAACCGTGCGCACACCGCCTAAATGCAACCCGCCGGTAGGGCTGGGTGCAAACCTTACTCTTACTCGCTTTTCCATACTTACACAAAAGTAATATTTCCATAAGTTTTACTTCTTCAAAATATAGGTTGTTTCATTTCATTCGAATAGTACAAAATTGAAACAAAACCAAAATTCAATACTTACAAATAACTTTGATGCCGATGCACCAATATTTTATTAAGACTCCATGGCTTGTAAAAAAATTATTTCCTCATTACATATGGAGTTTGCCCTCTACTAACAGGGAGGTGTATTTGACTTTTGATGATGGTCCGCATAAAGAAATAACGCCCTGGGTTTTAAATGAATTGAAACAATACAATGCCTTGGCAAGTTTTTTTTGCATAGGAAAAAATGTATTGGAAAATCCTGGTGTTTATAAAAACATTTTAGATGGGGGACATGCAGTAGGCAATCACACGCAAAATCATTTGAATGGTTGGAAAGTAAACGCAAACGACTATTTAGCAGACATTAAAGAAGCATCAAAAAATATTGAAACAAATTTATTTCGGCCACCTTACGGAAGAATAAAACAAAAACATTTGAAAGGTATAAATACGGTGATGAATCATCAGTCCAAAATAATTATGTGGGATGTTTTGAGTGCTGATTTTGATCAAAATATCTCAAAAGAACAATGCCTGCAAAATGTTATTAAAAATGTGGAAGCAGGATCAATTATTGTTTTTCATGACAGCGAAAAAGCATATCCTAATTTAAAATATGTATTACCTAAAGTGTTGCAGTATTTAGCGGAGAATAATTTTGCTTGCAGCAAAATAGAATTGGCGACTACTTTAAATAATTAGGGCCGGGGTAGAAACCCTGGCCCGTTTTTAATCCGTACCCTATGAAAACTAGTTTAAAGGTATATAGATTTTTTAAACTAATACAAAGTTATTTGGAGGGTTTTCCCATTAATATTTAAAATTGCCTGGTTGTCACAATTGCCTGTGCCAAAATTCAATTCACCTGTCCACACGCCATTTGTAGCAGCATTTTTACGGGTTGTATTAATTTTTCCTGCAGCAATCCATCGGCAGGTAAATCGTTTTTGTAATGGCTGGGTAATGTTTGATTCCCATGTTATCACAAGGGTGTTTCTTTTTACGGTCCCGCCGGATGAACCTGTAATCGCAAATAGGTCATCAAAAGGGTAAAATGGAGTAACTGATCCCTCTATTTGCGCTATTTGCCTGTTGCTTGACCATTGAATATAATTGCCATCAGTTTTCGACATCTTTCCAGTTACATTCACATTAAATTGTAAAATGGCTGAGGTACTGGTATTTGTTATTTTATGGGTGCCTTCAATTAAAACATTGTTCACCTTATAGCCTTCAAAGGAAGTTGTGGCGGAGTTGCCGGGAATGATCAATCTGCCAGAATAGACAATGGACAATTTACCGGAACGGGTTCTGCCATCTCTGCCAACACAACCAGTACCAAAATCGATGACCACTTTTAAAGGGAAAGTAGCTGTAGCACTTGCCGGTGTAAAAGTTACCGAAGCGCAAGCTGCAAGAGAGTCAACCCTGCCATTCGTGATTGTACGGCCAAAAATGCCTGTGCCGCCAAAACCAACCTCGGCATTGACACCTAACACGTTATCAAAAATATCGTTCATTATAAATTCAGATTCTGCTTCTGATTCGGAAGAAGCAATCGCCGCCTGTTCCTCTTCCTGTGTGGTTAAGGGGGAAGTACTTTGTTCTTTTTTACATGCGGTAAAGATCAATAACAGGCAAAATATTGCCGTTGCTGTTAGTTGGTGGATCGTTTTCATTTTTTTGTTTTTGGGGTAAGAATTACTGCTTTAAGATATAGAATATGTTAAAGGGTTTAAAGCGGTGTAAAAACTTATTTTTGCAAATTGTTATTTGTTACGGGATTTAATATGCAATTGATTGATACACATGCACATATTTATTTAGCCGAGTTCGATGAGGACCGGGAACAATTGCTACTCGACGCATCAGCGTTGGGTATTTCTACTATACTGATGCCCGCAATTGATAGTACTACCCACAACCAGATGCTACAAACCGAGGAACGTTTTCAAAATTGCCTTTCCATGATGGGTTTGCATCCCTGTTCGGTTAAAGAAAATTTTAATGATGAATTAGCAATCATTGAACAATGGTTTTTAAAGCGAAAGTTTGTGGCTGTAGGTGAAATAGGATTGGATCTTTATTGGGATAAAACGTTTTTAAAACAACAGGTGGAAGCCTTTCATCGCCAAATAGAAATAGCCTTGCAGTATAAGGTGCCAATCGTTGTACACTCTCGTAATGCTACAGATGAATGCATTGAGGTGGTTAAACAATATCCTTTAGTAAATGGCGTATTTCATTGTTTTTCCGGCACGATGGAACAAGCAGAAACTTTAATTGGGTTAGGTTTTAAATTAGGAATTGGTGGAGTTGTAACCTTTAAAAATGCCGGGTTAGATAAAATCATAGAAGGTCTTGGCTTGGAAAATATGATTATCGAAACGGATGCACCTTACCTTGCCCCGGTACCTTTTAGGGGAAAACGCAATCAGCCGGCTTATTTAGAATTTGTAGCGCAAAAACTTTCTTTAATCACCGGGAAAGATCTGGCAGAGGTTGCAGCCATTACTTCTCAAAATGCAATTAAATTGTTTAACCTAAGCTGACAAGCTGTAAATTTGCCGCCTTGTAAAAAAGGAGAGTTGTCCGAGTGGTTGAAGGAGCACGCCTGGAAAGTGTGTATGCTCGAAAGGGTATCGAGGGTTCGAATCCCTCACTCTCCGCAGATAAAAAATGCTGAATCGAAGTGATTCAGCATTTTTTATTTAAACTTTCTCTAAATCCAAAAAAGTTTATTAGTAAGTAATTAGAGAATAATTATTCCAATACAATTACTTCATATTCTTTCAGTGAAGGCAGTGTCAGGAAAGTGCGTCCATGAGAATGAGATACTTCCAATGAAGTTTTAAGTTCCCTTGTTTTTGCGGATGAAAAATTTCCAATAATAGAAATCTTAATAGGCCCCATGGTAATGGCATCCATATAATTATTTTGGGTTTGCCCCGACAGGTTGATCAAATGCAAAAAATGCCTTTTCGTTTTTTCCTGGTAGTTTAAAACCATCTCTACCGAACTATGGGCATCACTTTCCAACTGCCTTCCTGCTGGTAATAACTGATCAATTAAATCGGTGAGTAAATCAGCATGAGCAGGCAAAGCCAAACGGTCATACAAAGCACCTAAATCCCATGGTAAATAGGCCAGTTGGCCTTTGCCATGTTGCCTAAAAAGAACGGCCGGAATATTTGTATGCTTCAGATCACTCTGGGAAACTTCCGCAGGATTTTCAATCATTGGCGGTACAAAGCTGAGGCTTACATCTTGTTCTTCAGGATATTCAATAAAAGACATGGATGGCACATCTGCTTTACTAAAAATATCGATTACACTGTATGGGCACATCGAAGTAGCCATAAGATATTTTAAACCTGCCAATGAAGGAAACTTATTACTGTCCCGCACCTCGGCATAGGCAACTTTTGTAAGGTTATGTTTTTTAATAGATGAAGGAATGGCAAATTTTGGTTCTTCGCCAATGTATAATACTCTTCCACCCTGGCTAACAAAATTCTCCAGGCCAGTGACTGGTGCATTTGAAGTAACGATTACCAGGTCGAAATGGCCAGGTTGTTTCTTGAGTGTATCTACTGTTTCAGACACCACAAGGGGTATATGATTTTCAGTCAGGATGCGAAAAATGCCTCGGAAGGATTGCTGCGTTATAAGATCGCGGCCCCTTGGAGCTCTTTCGGGTTCCACTAAAAGCAACACTTTTGCAGGGTTAGTGGTGTTGCCGAAAATATCTTCGTTCCGGGCATGCCATAGAAACACCTGTTTTGCAGCCTCCAGGTCGCGAAGGTCATCTTGTTGCATGGTTCCGGTTGCCACATAAGTGGGTGGTGAACCATGCGCCATTGCCTGGAACAGGCGCATTCGTGTTTCTTGCGCCGGCATTAATGCCAGGCGTGATGAATTAGAGGAATAACTCGTTACATTATTACAAGTAACCGAGTTTGGGTAGGATGTACGTTGCCTGCTCACAGCTTCGCTGGTAATATACAGCCAAACATGCGATGGTGCGATTACCATCCTGGTCTCACTATGCCATCCATGTGTAGGTGTGGTATCAGCATTGATAAAAATGGTATCAGGCGCTAATTTTTGCGCTGCTTCAAAAAATAGCCGACCCGTTTCATATGTGGAATGTTTAAGGAATATTCTCACCTCATCCGTCATTTTTTTAGGAAGCGGCTTGCCGGTCATTTTTAAAAAACTTTTTTTACAATTAGCACATTGGCAAGGATCGGGTAAATCTTGTCCACCGAGATTATTTCCAAAGTTGTTTAAATAAATTAAAGCAGGTTTGTAACGGTCAATTACTTCTTTCATAATCAACACAGCCTGCTTTCTAAAAAAATCACCATTGATGCACGGTGGCGTTCTTCCCGAAGCATCTACCGGGTGCGATCCATCAGCGAAGGTGAAAAACCATTCTGGATGCGCCTTTACTGCTTCCGCAGATTGTTTGCTGAAGTCAAAACGGGCACCTATGCGAATGTTCCTGGATTTTGCTTCGCTTACTAGTTTACCAAAAAAATCATTTGTTTTCGAAATTCCCGGTGCCCACTGATGATAAGGAATACCAGATGGATAAAATGCAAAACTTCCTCCCACGGTCAGGCAAAGCAAATTCATCTTTGCTTCTGAAACCTGCTTAACAAAATCTGCTGCAGACTTTTGTGCATCACTGTACCTTAATGTAAACCAACCTATACGGGTAGGCTCATTCATAAACCATTTACCCGCTTCACCAACAGGGGTAGGAGTAAGACCAGGTGGTGGGTCAATTTGTTCATGCGCTTGTCCAGCCGCTGAACTTACCCATGGTGAAATAATAGTAGCGCCTATTGTAACATTAATAAAATCACGTCTTTTCATAAGTAGATGGTTAATAAAATCTGCTGATTAAAGATATATTTTTCAGGGTAGGTTAGGCAAGGGCAATTTTTTAAACATAATACTTCTACGGTCTTCTACAAATCATCTCAACTTCTGATAGCCATCATTTATTTAAACCTTCTGCCGGTCTACTTTTAAAAACAAATTATTTTATGGACCAGAATTTTAAAAACCAGGTGG
>JAKFCI010000283.1:0-9303 GCA_036676725.1 Chitinophagaceae bacterium | reverse complement strand
ACATTAAAAAGCATTGACGCCATACCCCAGAAGGCATAATTTATAAGCATGTACAGCAACAAATACCAACCGGCAAGCAGTAATAATATCCATTGATAAGGCAAAAACGAAACACCTATCCAAAAGACAAGTACAGATATAACAGAAAATAAAATGACTACTTCCAATAGTTTGGGCGAAGTCATTCTTTCATCTAAATAGCTATAAATACGATTGAATAAAATTAATAACACGGCAGAAACAATATAAACCTGGGGCAATGCATTAATGTGATAAACAGAAATGAAAGTGGTGAGCGAGCTGGTAAATAAAAATGCTGTTGAAACACCAAGTAAAAACTGTACTGCAAATAACTTTTTTACCAATGAAGTTTCATGTGGCTTAATTTTTAGCAGTTGTAAAATAAGCTGGTACATCTAAATCTATTTTAGTTTATAGCATTAATTGTTAGCTCTAACTCGAACTAGTCAATAATCATTTTAAACGCTGTAACTATGCTACGCCTAAAACTAATCGGATGTTTTCAAAGGGGTTAAATACGTTCTTCGCTTATTGTAGTGGTCAATGTTTTAAGATGTTGTTCTTTTTTTTTCGCATATTTTTTAATGGCAGTTTGCGTAAAAAAGCGATGGTTACTTAAAAAATGCGTTTGCCTTTCTTCCCATACCTGCCTGTTCTTAACCTCGCCCTTATATTTTAATTCAATATAAAGTTTTTCAGCTGTTTCTTCATATTCATCAGTTCCGAGGTATAACAAATCAGCATCACATAAAATTTGCTCCAGGTGATTGTGTGGCACCTGCGGTATTTTCGTAACCAAAATTAGCTGGCAAATTTTTATAATTTCTTTTTCGGTATAATTAAAATGGGGCAGTATTTCTTTTGCAATTTCACATGAGAGTTCTTCATGATTGTCGTAGCCTCTGATAAAGCCTGCATCATGAAATGCGGCGGCCGTTTTAAGTAAAGTGATGTCATTTGTCCTTAAATCTTCTGCTATTGATAAAAACTTTACGGCTTCAACAACATTTTTTGTATGCTGCACATTATGGTAGGTAAGCCATGGTGGCAATTCATCCCTTAGTTTTTTAAGTAGAAAGGAATATGCTTTTTCAAATTGCATGAGGCACTTTTTGGCTCCGCAACCGAATTATAAAAACCTCATAAGCAAATAAAATTTCCATATGGGTTGCAGTTTAATTGTTCTTCTAAACTACTTCCATTTTTTTAAATTTTAATTTTTTATGCGTTTTAAATTTTTTAAATGTTTTTAGCACTAGTGCAAAAATGAAGGCAAGGCAGAAAATTGTTATATAATATATTTTTAAAATGCAATACATTTATTATTGGCAACAATTCATCCCTGTAAAACCACAGTTGAAGGCAGCCCGGTTTTATACTTTCCGGAAAGTTGGTAATTTGTTTAATAATAATTATGTCCCTTTTTAGACTTAAAATACCGCAGTATACCTCCAGTGATTTTACAATTCTATTGCTGACCATATTTCCCTTGACATTTCTTTTTAATAGCTTTTTATTTGGTAAAAGATATTTTACCGATTGGGAGGTTTTATTTATTGCTACATCTGTTACTTTTATAATTCTATCTATTGGATTTCTTTTTTATGGAACGATAGCCATTGCGCTCAAAAACAGCTTCCCTAATGACAAGGACACAGGCATACGCCTGGCCATCACCATCGCTATTTTCCTGCTCATGTCGGCGGTTATTGTTTCTATTATTTTCAGGGGTTACGAAAGAATAGGTTTTTTTAACTACCGTTATAAGGACAACGATTTTTTGAAAGCTTTTATCTGTTTGGGTATTACAAATATCTTCCTCACTTTTTTTCATGAAGGTCTTTCGCGGTTTGAAAATTACAGGAACACCGTAACAGAAACCGAACAACTGAAAGGCGAATACATGCGTAGCCAGTTGCTGGGCCTCAAGAGCCAGATCAATCCACATTTTCTCTTTAATAGCCTCAATGTTCTTTCCTGTCTCATACAAGATGATTCTGAAAAAGCAGAAAAGTTTTTAAATGAGTTAAGCAAGGTTTACCGTTATTTATTACGAAGCAATAACGACCAATTGGTGTCATTAAACACCGAACTGAATTTTATAAACTCTTATTATTATTTATTGAACGAACGCTACGGCGATGGTTTGAGTCTTGAAATAAATATCCCGGAACAATATAAGGAGTTGATGATACCCCCATTAACCCTACAAATGATATTGGAAAATGTTTTTACACACAATGTTATTTGCAAGGAATTTCCACTCAGTGTAAAAATAAATGGTGAAGCTGGAGCATGGCTGTCAGTATATAATAATATTCAAAGAAAAGTAAATAGCGAGGAAAATTGGACAGTTGTGGCGTTGGAAAACATAGTAAACAAATTTAAATTACTATGCCAGCAGGATGTTTCTATTACAGAAACCAAAAGTGACAGGCTAATAAGGTTACCATTAATTGAAAAAAAGGAATTAAGCGTAGCATGAAGAATTGGATAAAACCAAGTAAGATCGAATGGGTTTCATTTGTAATTATGATGCCCCTGGTAGCGGTGTTGCTTAACCTGATTCTTTATGGAAAACGCACCTGGACAGATAGCCGGATCTGGCTGTACTCATTCCCCCTCCTGATACTTATAGGTCTTGTATCGTGGTACGTTCATATTGCCGCCATGCATTGGTATCGCGTTAAATTCCCGGCATTAAAACAAACTGGTTTACGGTTAACCATACTAGGTATCACGCACATTTTTTTAACCGCCCTAACCTTTGCCAGCATATTTTACGTCTACGATCTTTTTCATTTTTTAGGTTTTGAAATTGACCTTGATAAATTCAAAGTTTCATTATTACTTGCAATTGCAGTAAACATGATTGCTACATCCATGTGGGAAGCAGATTACACTTTAAATCAATGGAAGGCTTCCGTTGCGGAAAAAGAAAAGCTGGAGCAACTCACCTTGCAATATGAATTTGACACCCTCAAGAGCCAGATAAATCCGCACTTTTTATTTAATTGTTTTAATACACTCTCCTCCCTTATTGCAGTTGATAAAGCAAAAGCCGAGGAATTTTTAAATGAATTAAGCAGGGTATATCGGTATTTGTTGCGCACTAATAAAAACGGGTTAAGTACGCTTGAAAGTGAAATTCAATTTGTGCAATCGTATAGCACCTTATTGAAAACAAGGCATGGCGATGCCTTACAACTTGAAATAGAAACAGACAAACGTTACAATCAATACCTCCTGCCCTCGCTAAGTTTGCAACTATTAATTGAAAATGCAGTAAAACACAACGTGGTAACTAAATCATCCCCGTTGGTAGTAGACATTTTTACTGCTACAGGTAATGTATTGGTTGTCAATAATAATCTTCAGCCCAAACAGTACAAACCTATTTCAAATGGAATTGGTTTGGAAAATATTCGCTCAAAATATGAGCTGCTGCAACAAGGTGGTTTCCAGGTTTTGAAAGATGAGAAAAATTTTTCTGTGGTGCTCCCATTGATCTGGAGCCCTGTGATGGAACAACAAATTTCTTTACTCAACACGCCGGTTACAAACAAAGTTTAAAAAACCATATATGAAAATTTTAATTGTTGAAGACGAAGAATTGGCGGTAAAGAAATTAATTAAGACCGTAAATAGTGTAGAAGATTCCGCCGAAATCATTGGAATGCTTGACAGTATTAAATCAACGGTCGAATGGTTGGAATCCAATCCCTGCCCCGATTTGATTTTAATGGATATTGAATTGGCAGATGGGCAAAGCTTTGAAATATTTAATCTTACGGATGTAAAATGCCCCGTAATTTTTACCACGTCTTACGATGAATATGCTTTACAGGCTTTTAAAGTGAATAGTATTGATTACCTGTTGAAACCGGTGCAAAAAGAAGACCTGGAAATAGCGCTGAATAAATTCAGGCAAATGAAAACTTTATACAAGAAAGAAGCAAATGGCAACGAAGTAAATATTGACCACCTGATTAAAGAACTGCAACAAAAACTTCAACCAAAAGAATACAGGAAAAGATTCCTGGTAAAACATGCGCAAAAATTAGTTTCAATTGACATAGACGAGATCGCTTATTTTTTTAGCGACGGCAGGTTAAACTTTTTTAAAACTTACGACAACAGAAAATTTGTTGTTGATTATACAATGGACGAATTAGAAGAAATGCTTGATCCGGAAATGTTTTTCCGTATCAGCCGTTCGTTTTATGTAGCTATAGACAGTGTAGACCAAATACATGATTACTTCGGCAATCGATTGAGCCTTCATTTAAAACCTGAAGTTGATAAAGAAGCACTTGTAAGCCGTGAAAAAGTTTCTGATTTTAAAAAATGGATGGGCAAATAATTAAACCGGAACAAGCAAAATAATCGACATGCCTTTATGATCGGTTTGAATTTCAATGTCGGCATTTATTTCCTGCGCCCTGCGTTTTACATCTTCTTTCCTTTGTTGCGTTCCTTCATTATTATTGATTACAGAATCGTTGCTCAACATAGTGACTACTAATTTTGGTTTGTTGTAATCAATGTTCATTTGCGTTTCTTTTCCGCCACCTTCTTCTACAATCATTCGCAGCAAGGATTTTATAATGATGAATAATTCATGGCGTGTTTTCATTTCTAATTTTAATGATGAAATCCGGTCATCAATTGAAATATAAATTCTTGCGTTATTTTTATTTTGAAGTGCATCAACAAATTTCCTGATCCTGAAAACAGTTTCTTTCATTGTATCATTTGCAGGATGCAGGCTCCAAAGAATATCATCCATGGAGGTAATCATTTTATTGCTCTTTTCACTTATTTGTTTGATGTAATCTTTTGAGCGGTCAAGATCTTTGTCCGCCTTCATTGTTGCCATTTCACTAAGAATATGAATGTTGTTCAACGTAGTCTTTATGTCTTTATGGAAGTTAATGGCAATTTCTGTACGCGTTTTTTGAACCGCCTTTATGCGATGCATCCGCTGCTTATCTAACCAAAGTAAAACGCCAATCACACATAAAATAAGAAATCCATAAAACCACCAGGTTTTCCAAAATGGTGCGTTAATGATAATGGGAAATGAAGCTACTTCCTCACTCGACAAACCATCAGCGTTTTGTGTTTTTACTTTAAAAAAATATTTGCCGGGTGGTAAATAATTATAAACTGCCTCACCCGCCATATCGGTTTGCTGCCATTCTTTTTCCAGTTTTTCTAATTTAAAAAAATAACGGAGCTTCTTCTGCTTTAAATAACTCAATGCACTAAAATTGATGGAAACCGAGTTTTTATCGTAAGGCAACACTAAGGCACCAAGCTTATTTAAAGAATCTAACAAAAAGGAATGATTACCCGATTTAATAGCAGTGATATGGGGCTTGGAAGGAACTGTTTTTTCGATTAAACGTTGCGGATCAAAAACAAGAAAATTATGATCTGTAACAAAGAGCATGCGGCCATCCTGCAGGCGGTTGGCACCCACAGTAGTAAATTTATCGTAGGCAATTCCATCCTGCCTGTCATATACTGTAAATATTTTCTTTTCCAGATTTACCCTGCATAAACCGCCGATCATGCCAAGCCACAATATTCCGTTGGCATCCTTCTCTGCACAAAGTGCCGTATTTGAGGGCAGTCCTTCATTTGCAGTAATATGAATGATCTTATTTGATTTACGATTAAGCAGGTTTATGCAATCTGTAATTACAATTAACGTGCTGTCAGAATACTGCAAAATATCAGAAACAGAATTTATATTCAGCTGCTCGTTTTTAGCACCTGTTTCAGTAAAATGTTTTACAATTTTATTGTTTGCAGGATCTATTTTTAGCAAACCCGTGCCCGATGTGCCAGCCCAAATAAATCCTTCATCATCCACAAAAAGTTTTACGATTATGCCGTAAGTTCCAACCAGTTCATAACCTGTTTTTTCACTTGCCCCGGGCTGGTAATTCCACTTCACGATGCGGCCACCCTGGTTGCCAAACCACAGGTTTCCATTGTTATCTTCAATTACTTGGCGTATGGTACGCTTTTCAAAAATGGCGGGTAAAAAATAATCAGACTTTCTAGTTTTTGGATCATAAACAATGACAAACCCGCTTTGTAACACCATCCATATTTTACCGGTCCGGCTATGCCGGTGCATATCCCAAATAGAATAGCCATCAGTTTTTTGGTATTCTGCAAGCCCCGGCGGTAAAGGCACAGGATTCATTTGTTTATCATACGAATAAAGTCCAATACCCCAGCAACCAACATAAATGCGTTCTTCAGTTTCTAAAATGGTTTGCACAGCGCCTTCTTTGGTAATTACTTTATTACCTAAAAATTTTGCAGGATTGTAAGCATTGAAGATTTGTTCATCTGGGTTAAAAAGAAATACACCCAAGTCTGTACAAATCCACATGTTGCGTTCCCGGTCTTCATACATCCAAAGGATGTGGTCGAACTTTATACTTTGTTCATTAACATATTCATTTGGAACTTTTACAAAACTTGATTTATCATTAACCCATTCAGATAAAAAAGGATGACCGGCAATCCATATCCGCCCGTTTTTTTGTTCAAAAGGTTCTACCAATTCGTGGTAGCCTAAGCCAAGTGGGATGGCGACATTTACTTTTGAAGCCTCATGTTTTCTAGTTACATACTTACCTAAAAAAGGGTTACCACTATTTGAAGGCCAGGTAATGAAAAGGACGTCGGATTTTGAGTCAATAAAAATATTGCTGATCTGGTTTTCATTTTCAAGTGCCTTAATTGCTGGATCATTATCAATATTATGTCCACGGTAATTTAAACGCTTACTAACTGGGTCAAATAACACAAATCCTGAATCACAGGCATACCAGTATTTTTTCCGGAACTTATCCCAACGTATATGATCAACGCTCCAACCTTTTGGCGCAACAATAAAAGATTTTAATAAAATAAATTTTTCATTAGCAGCATCATATTTAAAAATATCGCCCCACCGCTCATGCAATAAAAGATCGCCATTGTGAGAAACCGAAAAATATTTAAACGTGTAGGTTCGTTTTGGATTTTTGTAAGGGACGGGTATTTCTTTATACTTGAAAGTGCGGGTATTAAAAATGCCCAGTTTATTATTGTCACCAATTACCCAAAGATTGCCTTTTGCGTCCTTGTACAACGCCGCAATGTTATCGGAAGGAAGTCCTTTACCATCCGCACCTTTTTTAAATGTTCTGAAGCTATTTCCATCGTAACGCTGCAAGCCATTTAAGGTGGCCAACCACATATAACCATCATTATCCTGCACGATAGAATTGACCTGGTTGGAGGCAAGTCCATTTGCAGTTGAAAAACGCCTGAAAGAATATTGGCGGGTTTGCTGTGCAGAAGCGACCAGGCAGGTAAGGACCAGCAAAAAGAAAAAAAATCTTTTAAGCAACGCAGTTAATGTTATTATCAAATTTAATAATCCTTTGCTAGAAAATTTGACAACTCATACGGTGACTTTTACAACTCATCCTTCTCATGCAACAGTTCAATCGCTACAAGTAATATTTTATGCTTTGGAAAATGAAAAAATCTGCTCTCAATTCATACTTCACTTTATCCATTTCATGCATATAAGCCTTTACCAGCGCTGAATTACAGGGCATTTTTGTTTTCTAATCAAAACAAAACCAACAACACAAGTATGAAAAAGATTTTATTAACATTGGCAACAACTGCATTATTATTTTCCTGCAAAAAAGATGCAGATGAAGTTAAAGGAGGCACTTTCGCAAGCAATAAAATAGGTGTTCACGAAGGCAAAAGCTGGAGCTGGATCAAAGTTGACAAACAGGGTGCACCGGAACAACTGGCGCTTACAATTGATGACAATGCTTTGAATTCCGTTCCTTCTGCAAATGACGACCACTCTGGTGGCCATAATCATGAAAACAACATTGTTATTCCAATTCACCCGGTAGGGCAAAAAACAACGCCGTTCAAATTCATTTTTCTAAACTGGAACCCGGCAGGACACGAACCGGATGGAATTTATGACCTACCGCACTTTGATATGCATTTCTACATGACCACAGAAGAAGAAGTTATGGCGGCAACAGATATGGCTAAAATTGAAAACCTTCCTGCTCCACAATATATTCCGCTACTTCATGTACCTGGAGCACCAGTGCCGCAAATGGGCAAACATTGGGTTGATGTAACATCGCCTGAGTTAAATGGCGCCCCCTTCACTCAAACTTTTATTTATGGGTCCTATAATGGCAATGTTACTTTTTACGAACCTATGATTACCCAGCAATTTTTAAAGAACACAACAACTTTTGAACGCCCAATTCCTCAACCAGAAAAATACCAGAAGGCAGGCTTTTACCCAACCAAAATGAAAATTAAAAAGCATGATGGTGTAACAGATATTATTCTTGATGGATTTGTGCAAAGGCAAGCTTCTTAAAATCCTTAGAGAAAAAGCTAACAGCCAGAGGTTGTTTGAATTACAGGAAACAAAATAAAAAAACGATTATGAAAAAAACAGGATTGATCATTGGCGCATGTGCGCTGATCATTACAATAGCCACCATTGCTTGTAACAGTAATGAATCACATTCAAAAAATAATGAGGGGGTGAACGAACCTGTTGCCATCAGCCAGGACAGTTTAATTTCCCGTGGCGATTACCTGGTAACCATCATGGGTTGCGACGATTGCCATACACCAAAAAAAATGGGCCCGATGGGACCAGAATTAGATATGAGCAAACGCCTTTCCGGCCACCCGGAAAAAATGCCTATAGGATCTATTAACCAGGATGCATTAAAATCCTGGGTTTTGTTCAATCATACAACTACCGCAATGGTTGGCCCCTGGGGTATTTCATTTGCAGCTAATCTTACTTCTGACGAAAGCGGCATAGGAAACTGGACGGAGCAACAATTTTTTACATCATTAAGAAAAGGCAAAGCCAAAGGATTGGAAAATGGAAGGGCTCTTTTACCACCCATGCCTTGGCCCAATTATGCAAAGGCTTCTGACGAAGACTTGCGAGCCGTGTTTGCATTTTTAAAAAATACGCAACCGGTTTATAACGTTGTGCCTGCGCCTCGCCCACCCGATGCACTTTCTAAATTGAATTAATTTATAAACCCATTATAAAAAACGCTACCCATGAGTAGCGTTTTTTCATTTAGGATTTTATTACAGAAAATTATTTTTTCGTTTCTTTTTTTGTTTTTTTATCATCTACCGTTTCTATGTCATTTTGCTGTTCCAGCGTTTTTTGTACACCTCTTGTTTTCT
>JAKFCI010000282.1:0-3037 GCA_036676725.1 Chitinophagaceae bacterium | reverse complement strand
AAACTCGATGGCACTGCGAAAGGCGGTGTACTATTTAATATTGCCAGTCGTACGCATGTTCCAATTCGCTTCATTGGTGTCGGCGAGAAAATTGACGACTTACGTCCTTTCTCTGCAAAATCCTTTGTTGCTGCTTTGTTCGAAACAGAGAAATAAGACTCAACAATACTGTTTTTAAAGTGTTAGATCAGTCACATAAACTCCGCTAAATGCGGAGTTTATTTTTTTATTCAATTTGTTTGTTTTAAAAACAAACATTTAGGAATCACGTAATGAATATAAGTGATTCTCCTGAGATTACACTAACGTCTAACACAATAGGCATCACTGTACATTTTGGGGAACACGGTATGGCTTTATTACATAAAATTGGACAAGTTCTAACAACGGACTTAACCAAAGACTTAAAATTTAAAAAAAATCACGAAGAAGACCTAAAACAAACCACATTTATCGATCAACTAAAAAAGCGACGTAGTATTTATGTTTTAGGGAAGCGTGTACATTTAAGTCAGGTGTATTTAGCTGAATTGATCCAAGAGGCTGTGCGAAGTTGTCCTTCGGCACATAATTCACAAAGTACTTGTATTGTGATTTTAATGGGCGATTCACATCATCACTTTTGGAATGTCGTAAAAGAAGTGCAGCGCAAGTTAGTCCCTGCGCATATTTTTGCTGGTGCAGAACTGAAGGTTGATCAATGCTCGGCAGGGTTTGGTACAGTTCTATTCTATGAAGATCAGCAGATCATTCAACAATTACAAAAGAAAATTCCTTTTGATGCGGCAGAATTTCCAGTTTGGTCAGAGCAAGTTTCAGGTATGGCCCAATATGCTGTATGGACTTGTTTAGCAGATGCAGGTTTGGGTGCGTCATTACAACATTATAACCCGAGTATTGATGCTGACATTTCAAAGGTTTTTGAGATTCCAAAACATTGGCTGTTACGTGCGCAATTGGTCTTTGGTTCGATAGAGGAAAAAGCCGCTGAAAAGGAACATTATAAAGATGAAGAGCGCTTTATGATCTATGCATAATGACACGGAATAATCTTTAGTGGCTTCTAGATCAAGTTTTGTAATGTTATGGCATATTGTTCTATTTTTAAGACACTATGTCGCTGAATTAAGCATGTTCAAATTTGAAATTATAGCTATGATGAATATGAATCTGTATATAACAAGATCGTGAGATCGCTGAGGAAAATAACATGTCATTTTTAGACCACATCAAACAACGTCGTACCATTTATGCTGTTGGTAAAAATGTAGCATTAACACCAGAACAAATTGAATCTGTAATTAAAGAAGCGGTAAATCACAGTCCTTCTGCATTTAACTCACAGACTTCTCGTATTGTGACTTTGTTTGGTGAGTCACATTTACAGTTTTGGAATGTGGTGCGTGAAACTTTACGTAAAATTGTTCCAGAAGCTGCTTTTGAAGGCACAAATGCAAAAATTAATAGCTTTGCTGCAGGCTATGGTACGGTTTTATTTTATGAAGACCAAGATGTTGTAAAATCATTGCAGGAACAATTTGCGCTTTATGCAGATAATTTCCCAGTTTGGTCTGAACATTCTTCTGCAATTGCTCAATTTGCCGTATGGACTGCGTTATCTGAGCAAAATATTGGTGCGTCATTACAGCATTACAATCCAATCGTAGATGCTGAGATTGCAGAAATCTTCGATATCCCTGCGAATTGGAAACTTCGCGCACAACTTGTTTTTGGTTCGATTGAAGCGCCTGCGGGTGAGAAAACATTTATGGCGGAAGCGGATCGCTTTAAAACATTCAATTAATAACTGGTTTTTAAAATGAAAAAGAGCAGAGTAAGTCTGCTCTTTTTTTTGTTTAGTGATTTATCTTTAAAATATCAAAGCTTAGCACTATATATTGTAGTGCTGAGTTGGTTCTAAGCTCAGAAATTGTCATAAAATTGTCATTTATACACTGCATAGTGCAACTAAACTTTAATAAACCATCGATAGAGTGTAAAAATGACCTTACGCATAACCCTTGCAACAGCAGCATTGATGTTGAGTACTTCAGTATTTTCAGCAGTGGCTATTACTGCTCCAGAGGAAATAAAAATTGAAGGCTTAAATGGGCAAGAGGTTAAGAGTCGTTTATTCAGTTCTGACAACAAATATAATATTGATGCAGGTGAAAATATTATCAGTGTCCGCTATACCCAGTTTTTTGAAGAGCATCCAGGTATTGGTTCACACGATATCGTTCGCTCAGGGATTGTGAATATTAAGACCCCAATTTTACAAGACCAACAGTCTTACCGTTTGGCACTGATCAATCCTCCGAAAAACCATGATGATGCCAAAGCTTATGCCAAGCAGCCGATCTTTGGTCTATACAATGCCAAAAATCAGTTACTGGTTGAGCAAAAGGGAGGTAAAACTCAAAATGCAGGTATTCTTCAAAATCTATTTACTGATGCACCAACCGATCTAACTCAAAAAGCAACGACAGTGGTACAACCTGCACCGGTCTATACGTCACAAGCTGTTGTTGCGAAAGCTGGGACAGATAAACAAAAAGATTTAACAAGTTCTGGCAATGCTCAACAATTAATTAATACTTGGAAAAGTGCCTCTAAATCTGAACGCCAAGCGTTTATGGCTTGGCTTGCTGAACAAGCACAGTAGCTGGTACATTCTAAAAAAACAGCGTTAGCTGTTTTTTTTTATTTAGATAGCGCATTTATATGGTAGATAGCTTGACTATAATTTAATCTAAAACGCATGTTTTGCTTTAAAAATAACCAGTCGAATGGTTTTTTTGAATTATTTATTTAAATGCACTTGCGCTGCAAATAAAATTGTATAGAATACGCAGCACACCAACGCAATGTAGTGAATAACTTAAAGCGAAGGTCTTGCTGATGACGAATCAGCAAGAAGATCATTAAGAGATTATGAAGAACAACTTGTGTGGATTTTTACTGATTGATCGATCGAAAATATTTCATTGATTGAATGGTAAAAATTACTCGAAGTTTATTTGAGAAATATTTGTCA
>JAKFCI010000281.1:0-2983 GCA_036676725.1 Chitinophagaceae bacterium | reverse complement strand
TTTCAGATGGACGTACATAAAAAGCAGGCGAGATGTGGCCGGCCGGTTTCTGCTCAATTAATGCTTCACTTAAATATTTGCAGAAGTAATACAAGCCCGTATTGGGATACTTCATGCGTTCGCAATCAACAATAATATTGGCTGGTGGCTGGTTAATGTGTCTGATTTTTCGGCTAAAGGTAAAAGAATTCTATATACTCCGTTAAACACTCAAATTAATAGAATAATCATTTTGCAGAAATTCTGCCTTCCAATTGCTGAGTGGGGGAGTAAACCTAATGAGCGATATTACTGGAATTGCTAACGATTTTATTAATGATATATCGTTAGTGAAAACAAATTCAACTCTATAGAAATATAAATGCTTATTGCGGGGTTATAAACAGGAAACTGAGTTTACTGGCCTTTACACACTAATTTTGCCACACAAATTTATTTATGAAAGCATTGGTATTGTTGGACGGAGAGGGCAGGCAGTTACGAGTAATGGAGAAGTTGTTGTATTGGCTTGCGTTGCTTTTTTTTATCAGCCTTTTTATACCACGTATGCCCGTTATTACAAATATCCTGTTGGGGATGTTTGTCATTATTTCTTTCAGCAGCAATTCTCTTAAAGAAAAAGTGCAGTTGCTGAAAGCGAGGCCATACATGTTGCTTTTTATTTTCTACTACCTGCTGCATTTGTTAAGCCTTTTTTGGTCCGATGATAAAGTTGAAGCTACAAACCAGTTATCAATGCGGCTGCCCATTCTTTTATTCCCTTTGGCAATTGGTACAATGGTCATTAATACGCAACTAAAAGACCGGATCATTTATGCCATTGCCATAGTTACAACAGTTGCTGCTTTAATTAGTCTTGGCTTATCACTTTCTCAATACAGAGCAACAGGTAATAGCGGTTATTTATATAACGATAGCTTAACAGTACACTTTTGGCTTCAGTCGATCTATGTGGCGATGCTCGTCAATATTTCAATTGTTGGATTGATTTATCTTTTAAGCAAGAGGCCATCTTTTATTACAATGCCCGGCCTCTTGTACTTAGCTATTTTTGTTTTGTTTGGGTATCATTTTTTATTGGCGAGTCGCTCTGCAATGATCCTGTTGTACGGAGGATTATTTTTATATGCCGTCTATTACATTATTAAAAAGCGGAAATATTTGGAAGGAACCACACTGATACTTGGAATGTTCATCGGTGCGTTTATCCTGTTTAAATTTTTTCCAAAAACAATACAGCGGTTTAAAGAGTTAACCTACACCAGCTTTCAGTATGGCAGCACAGCCGCAGAAAGCCATTATGATATGAAGTTGAGCGATGAACAATGGAATGGAGCTAATACACGGCTTGCCCTTTGGAGTTGCGGATGGGATGTAGCGAAAAATAATATGATCACAGGAGTTGGTATCGGTGATCGTATACAAGCGGTGAACGAAGTGTACAAAGCCAAGAATTTCACCATGGCCATTCAAACAAAAAAGAATGTACACAACAGCTACCTCGATTCGTTACTTACATTTGGAATAGGAGGGTTGCTTATTTTTCTCTTAGGGTTTGTTGTTTTACCACTTATTGATGTAACTAAACGGAGAAACCTGTTCGACCTGTTCGTTGTAACAGCATTCATTGTTTCGATGATCTTCGAAGTATATCTTGGTCGCAGTATTGGCAGTATGCTTACAGGCTTCTTTTTCTCGTTCCTTGCAGCAACGAAGAAAAATATTATGGCCGATCATTGATTATCGGCCATATATAATTCAATTGCTTTTTGGGTATCACCGAAGTAAACCATTTCTCCGTTTTTCATGTAGCCGGCTCGGCTGCAATATTTTTGAATTACATCCATGCTATGACTTACCAGCACAACTGTTTTTCCTTCTATCCAGGAGCTCTCAAAAACTTTGATGGCTTTTTCCTGGAACTTCATATCGCCTACTGCAAAAATTTCGTCAAGGAACATGATGTCAGCACCTGCATTTACGGCAATAGAGAATCCAAGACGGGCAACCATACCTGAAGAAAAGTATTTGATCTTGGTATCAATAAACTCCCGCAATTCTGCAAAGTCAACAATTGTATCAAAAATGGCATCAATCTCTTTGATCTTCATTCCTAATACAGAGCCCGATAAATAAATATTCTCTCTTGCAGTTAATTCATGGCTCATACCTACACCTAGGTTCATGAGCATGGTGCTGCCGTTGATTTTTACATAACCCGTATCTGTAGGATATACACCGGCTAATAATTTAACAAGGGTTGATTTGCCACAACCGTTTCTTCCCAACAATCCTACACATTCGCCTTTGTTGATCTCAAAGGAGGTCATTTTCAAAGCAGGTATTTTTTTTCTGCGAGGAGGATTGAATAAGTTAAACAATCTGTGTTTTACTGTGTTGTGACTATCCTCAGAAATTTCAAATGTTTTACTGATATTCTTTGCGCTTAGTGCGATTACTTTTTCCATAGTTTGTTGTTTAAAGTTTTTCAGCAGCTTTTGAACCGAGTTTGTTGAGGACAATCAAACCCGTTAATAAAAGGAATATAGCATATACAAAATCCCAAATGAGTAATTCAAAATCGGGGTTTGTTTGTTGCATAAGCACCCGACGGGCATTTATGATGATACCTGCAATTGGATTGCCGTAATCAAACGATGGAAGTGCCTCTTTGAATGTCTTTATATTATAGATAATAGGAGACAAGAAAAAAAGAAAACTGGTAAATACCTGCCATATTTGTGTGATATCCTTTGCGATGATATAAATATTTGAAAGAATAAGGGATATACCTAATGCAAGAAGAAACACGTTCAAGAATAGAGGAATAATCCACAAGTTTTGAACGGAAATTCCACCCGATTCCTTTTCAAGGAAATTATAGAATAAAATAAACATTACAAAGTTGAAGAAAAAGCCAATTGAATTACTGAATAGTGTAGAAACATAGATTTCCAACTTGTTCATATTGCTATATTCATAC
>JAKFCI010000280.1:0-4046 GCA_036676725.1 Chitinophagaceae bacterium | reverse complement strand
GCTTTTTTTACTAACCGCCTGACTTTCGACATTAGAAATATTGAGCACTTTTATTTTTGCGTTTGAACCAGAGTCGAACATATTTTTAAAAGTAGCTTCGTCTACACTTTGAACTCCATTTTTGCCGGCAACAATACAAGGGAAACGGGTAAGTTTTTTTACCGTTTCAAAATCATGATCTTCCATTGCCTGCCAATATCTTTTTTCTAATGCAAGAATTTCTGTTTCCATAACATATATCTATTAAGGTTTAACAAATGCACCATAAAGCTCAAACAACTAATCAACACCTGTCGCAATAACAGATGTTGATCAGTTGATAACTATATGGTAATAAAAATGATCTTTCTTAGCCTTTCGCCTTTCCACCACGAAGCAACGCAACGAGGAGCAAAATAAAAACGGCTCCACCAATTACCCAAACAACCGGGTTATTATACCATTGAGATTCATTTTTGTTTAAATCTATATCCACGTCTACTTTTCTTTCCTGTGCATACAAGGCAATGTTAACTAAGAACAGCACCACTGCAGATAATGCATACTTCAGGGAGGTTGAAACTTTCATTGTTTTTAATTTTAAGTGACGAATGTTACCTAAATCTTTGACA
The DNA here is from genome assembly GCA_036676725.1 of Chitinophagaceae bacterium. GTDB lineage: Bacteria > Bacteroidota > Bacteroidia > Chitinophagales > Chitinophagaceae > Flavisolibacter. The sequence continues at coordinate 3,435 of JAKFCI010000280.1, read as the reverse complement.
AAACCATGCCAACTAATACTTTCGCCGGCAAGGTGCACCTGAGCTTATGTGAGGAATTAATTCTACACTCCCGCATTTTATTGGATAGAAATAAGCCCCGGTTCCAGTCTTCAGGAAGCGGAATGAAAATATATAATTGGTTCAGCAACAGGAATCAAGGCAAAAATTCATGTTCATATTATTCTTCTTATTTACCATTTACTAAAAACTCATTTAATCTTTTTGTAAAGGCAGGCTCTTTATGACAGTTTATAAAGAATACATAACCCAGATCCTGGTCTTTATAAAACTCAAAGTTGGAATTATACCGGTTATTGTTATTTCCGGAATGGTAATATTTAGAACCGTAAACTGTTTGTTCCATAAAAATTCCTAAACAACTCCATTTGTTTGGTTCAATCTGCAATTGAGGAACCGACATTTGTTGAAATACGCTTTTTGAAGAACGGCTCTCCTTCATTAATTGAATGACAAACTTTGCATATTCTTTGGCATCGGTACACAGGCTTAAAGCAACATGCGGCTGCAACCATATATTATTCCGGCCCCATTCTTTATTATCTTTTAAACCATCTGCTAAATGATCCAGTACATATTTGTTTTTTATCAAGAAGGAATTGTTAATGAATAAAGGACGAAACACTTCCTGTTCCACAATATCCTGTATCTTTTTACCCAGCAGGTGTTTCACTACCAAACCCAGGTACTCAAAGCCTTCGCCTGAATAACCGTATTTTGTGCCCGGGTCTGACTTGATTGTTAGTTCGCCACCATTTCTCCAGTTAGGAAACCCGGTTGTATGCGACAAAACCATTCTTGCAGTTAATAGTTTATATCGGTCATCATAATCAATATCATCGTAAGGATAATATTTATAAAGCGGGCTGTCTAATTTCAGCTGACCTTCTTCTATAAGTTTATGTACGGCATAGGCAAACACAGGTTTGGTCATTGATGCAGCCTCAAAAACAGTGTTTGTATCTACCACTTCCTGCTTATCATTCTTTACACCTGTTGCTTTATAATACATAACCCTTCCATTCTGAATGATGGCTATGGAGAGTGCCGGTATCTTTAGTGAATCCATCTGCTGCAGAATAAACGTATCAATCTCCTTTACTGATAAACTTTTTCCTTTTAATGTTTTTATTTGTGCAGTAGCCTCTTGAGTTAAGCACAACAAAAGCAATACAAATCCTGCCTGAACAAACTTCTTTTTAATATCCATGCTGTTTATTTAAAAATTGGCTGATGACAATAAAATGCGCATAGGATCAGCAGCAAACAATAGCCAATCATAAAGTTGACGGTAGCTCGCAAGTCTATGTACGATTGAGATATCTGTTTGTTACAGTAAGCAGGATAATTTCTTGGGATTATAGAAAAGGTCAAAGATTTCGCAAAAAACGATTCGGGCGCTACCGAAGATGGGAAATTTCAGCACTGCCTCTTAAGATAATTACAAGGTTGAAATGTTGAATTACTTCCAGGTGCGGATAAATAACACGGCGAGTCGGTTACACCAGACTCGCCTGCGAATGAAGCTCTATTTATACAGATAAGAGATTACTTGATTTCCCACAATGTACTATGTCTTTGCTTTGAAGATGTCAACAAGTAGCTCATCTGTTAACTTCCTCTCTTTTATTTGCGCCCATGCTCTCCTGGTTTCAGGGAATCCATTTCTGCAATAACCGCCTTTTTTTTCAAAATCAAAAATTGCATGACAATAATCATTAATTAACAAGGATGCAATTTGTCCATCATCTGTCCAGGCTATTTGTATTTTACAAGGCTTGTCTTTGTCAACAATGTTCGCTACATCATAAATGTGTAAAGCATCAAGGACTTCTAAGTCAGTATTAGTATCAACTGCATAGAAGTATCCTGTCGTAAGGTCGTCTTCAAATGTAACTCCAAAAGATGTTGAGGGAGAAACGCTGTCGAAAAATGTTTCTTGTCCTACTATGAATGTTTCTTCTAAATCTAAAATCACTTTTAATAATTAAAGTGTGATCATGGATACTTAGTTATCTTTCTTCACTGGCGAGTCTGTAACACCAAACTCGCCTGCTAACGAAGTGACCCCGGAGAGACTCGAACTCTCGGCCCGCTGATTAAGAGTCAGCTGCTCTACCAACTGAGCTACGGAGTCAGTGGAAATGTGTTGCAATATACGATGAGGATTTTTCTTATAGCGTGTTGGTCAGGCGACCAACTCCGGCACCATGTTTATTGACCTATTTCTTTACCGGTGTTAAATGTGTTAATACACAAAGCCACTGATCATTTTCTTTTTTATACACATCGGTAATCCATTCGTCTGCTTCCATAGATTGGCCTTGCCAGGTTCCGGTATTTTGTCCCCGCCCGGTTACTAAGGCTATGTTATCATAAACTTTTACCCGTAAGATTTCCTTCGTCATTGTTGAATGAGAAAGTAATCCTTGTTCAAGTACATGAAAAAATCCTTCTTGCGGAATAATTCCACCCTGGCTGTCAACCAACACCCAATCGCCTGTTATACATTTTTTTATTTCACCGACGCTGTTAGAAATTACAGCTGTGTTGAAATTGTCTTCAATTTGCTGAAACTGGTTTATTAATTGTTCGTGTGTCATGTTGTTTATGTTTATAGTGTGTGTTTACAATGACCGCTAATACAAAATCTCTCTTCTTAGCAATGTCTCCTGAAAGGGACATTGCGTTTACATGACTTTCCTTCTTATACGAAACGTCCCCTACGGGAGACATTTCTGAGAAAGAGCTGTTCGTTGTTTCTATTCATCAAGCCGAATCATACAAGTTACAACTTCTTTGTCGTTGGCATATAGCTCTACGCAATACCCTTGCGGATCAAGATCAGGATGTTTAAGCAGCTGTTGAAATGCTCTGCCAATACTCATAATGTCTTTTCTAAAGTCAACCACCTTAAGAGCAATGTACTTGCCTTTAGGTATTATTAACGTGTCGCATTGCAATTTTTCAGCTTCTCCTTCATACATTTCTTCAGCTGCTGCACGATAAATTATTCCCCCGTTATTCTCAGGTCTTGATAAACCAAAAATTCTTCTCTCTTTCGAGAAAGGAAATAAACTGTGTAATTTTTGAGTGGCCTCTCCAATACCGTTTGGAAAAGTTATTGCAGTAACATAAAACACTTTAATGTCTTTTTCTAAAATAATTGTTTCCATTTTTGCTGTTTTTTTTTAACAAAGGAACTCATTACCTAATCGTGAAAATTGAACAAAACCGACATATTATCCTGTAGCGTAAAAAATATTACCTGTTTTTTTATTCCTCCCCGAACACAAACTTTATGCGGTTGGTCAACAAGACGCAAACTTGGCGTGCTTGTTTTGGGGAACATACCAAAATAGGCAAAGAATCAGTATTTTTTTTTTGATTTTTACACAGTTCGGTTGTGCTGCTCTT
>JAKFCI010000279.1:0-4975 GCA_036676725.1 Chitinophagaceae bacterium | reverse complement strand
TGCTGGCTGCGTTCGTCGGTATAATTATTGGTCATCAAATCACCACGTCTTGCAGTTGCTTTCCAGTTAATGGTTCTATAATCATCGCCAATTACATACTCTTTAATTTGTTCAAACTCCAGGCTGTGTCCCAACTTACGTAAACGTTTAACGCCGGCTTCCTGCAACTTGTTGGCCATGGCCAGCAATTGGTAGCGCCGCATTTGAAAATAGGATGGATATACTTTTATCATTTGTGGCTGCTCAAAAGTATACCGGCGACTAACAACTCCAATAGGGCTGCTGACAAAAACATTTATATTTCCAAAATTGTATTCCCCTCTTTCTTTGGGCCTTAAAAAATATTCCAGCACAAATTTCGAGTTGGCATCCAGGTCAATTTTTCGTTGCCATTTACGATCATTAAACTGGTACGGCAGTTCATCGATAATTACAGTTTTAATTTTAAATCCATAATCATTTTCTAATTCAATGATCACTTTGTTTTCGTCACCATTGCTAAACCTTGCGCCTAAAACCCTGTAGGCATCTATGCCACCTTTTTTACTATATAATAACAGCGTATCAATTAGTACTGCAATTACAATGAATAAAATAATTATTACCGCAATGGTAAATACAGGCGCTAAAAAATAACTGATTACAAATAGCGCTGATGAAATTAAGCCAGCATAATAAACGATGCGATTAAAGTAAAATGATGTAAACACAAGATGATTTAACGTGGTATATCCATGGTTTGTAAAATTTGTTTGATAACGGCGTCTTCCGTTACGCCTTCCATTTCTTTATCCGGGGAAAGTATAATGCGATGGCGCAACACAGGAGGAATTACATCTAAAATATCTTCCGGCGTTACAAAATCCCTTCCATTGATCGCTGCAGTTGCTTTGGCAGCATTCATAATTGCCAGCGATGCCCTTGGTGATCCACCCAGGTAAATGGACTTATGGTTGCGTGTTTGGTGAATAAATTTTGCAATGAACGATAATAATTTTTCGTCAATAATGATGGTTTTCACTTGCTGCCGGATGGCTGCAATTTGTTCTGCTTTTAATACGGGCTGAATGGATGCCACTACATTTTGGTTGCCCATATTATGAAACTGTTGTAATATTTCCAGTTCCTCAACTTCTGTTGGATATTGAACAACAATTTTAAATAAGAATCTATCTAATTGCGCTTCCGGCAAGCGATACGTTCCCTCTTGTTCAATAGGGTTTTGCGTAGCAATTACCATAAACGGCGGCTGCATAGGATATGTTTTACCGTCTATTGTGATTTGCCTTTCTTCCATGGCTTCAAACAATGCAGACTGCGTTTTAGCAGGCGCCCTGTTTATTTCATCAATCAATACTATGTTGCTAAAAAGCGGTCCTTTTTTAAAATCAAACTTACCTTCTTTAGGATTAAATACAGGCGTGCCTAAAACATCAGAAGGCATCAAATCTGGAGTAAATTGTATGCGGGAGAAACCAACCGACAAACTTTGCGCAGTTAGTTTTGCGGTTAATGTTTTTGCAACACCAGGCACACCTTCTAACAATACATGACCATCTGCAAGCAGGGCAGTTATGATGAGCCGCACCATTTCATCCTGCCCCACAATAATCTTTTTAATTTGTTGGCGCACGGCCATTACCGCTTCATTCAATAATGCCAAATCCGTTCTTTGTTCAAATAATTCAGTTTCCATCTTACGTATTTTGATAAAAATGTTCCAGTTGTTTATGAAAGTTTGCCAATTGTAATTCACTAATTAATTCGCCGCTGTTTGCAAATAATATAGAATCAACAATGTTTTGAATGCCTTCTTTTGGATACCCGCTTTTTGCATGTAATGCATGAATAAATGCTTCATCCAATTCATTCGTTAAAAGCTTATACTTGTTTCGCACATGATCTAGAAAATAAACGCCCATTTTTTGTGAAAGGTCTGTATGATTTTTTTGGTCATGGTATAACCTGCCCATCGTTTGAACAAAATCCAGTGACTCATTTTTGGGAATTAATATTTCCGGGATAACCCGCTGTCGTCTGCGCATTTGGAACAAAACAAATAATACAAGGGTGGCTAAAGCAGTAATAAATGCCCATTTAAATTCTTTATGTTTAAATAAAACACCTAACCAATTGGGTTCTTTTTCTTGCTCATTACGTTTGTATAAGTAATATTCGTTCCACACAACTTTATTTACTGTTGCGGGTATGACAGAGAGTGCCTGCTGAAAATAAGCGGTGTTGTTTTTGTGCAAGACAAAATAATTGCTGAAAGCTAATGGCGCCGTATGAAGATATACATAACCATCACCAGCTTTGTACTGGAGAAAATTAGCATGACCATTAGCATTTTTACCCAATATGACTGCTTTTCCGGGATCGGTATAGGTAAATGAATTTGAAAACCTTCTTCCCGGGTAAATGTATAAACCCGTATCGTTAAAACGCGGCTGGCTTAAACGAATGCGTAAACTATCTTTTGAAATGAACTGGTCATCGGTTGAAATGGTTTCATCGCTAAATCCAAAAAAATCAGCAGCATCGTAAGACATGGTTCTGCAAATAATAAAAACATGGTTGCCTGCTTTTACAAATTCCAGCATTTCGTCAAGTTCATTATTATTGGCATTTAAAGTACCGATTAAAAAAACGGCCTGGTTGTTCCCCCGTTTTAATAAGGAATCCCAATGGCCTGGTGATCTTTTGTCGGAATAAATTTTTGCAGCGGGAAACAATGAAGGCAGCAGGTTGCGGGCTGCATAAAAGCCATAAGGTATTTTATCTTTCTGTTTTAACGTGATCTGCTCATTCAATTTTCGTGGCCGGTTAATGGCAGAAATTATGAGCAATGCAGCCAAAGCAAAGAAAGCAGCAGTTCCAATTATATAGGGTATGGAACGCTTCATTACGAAAACTTGCTTTTAAATTGAGAAAAATTGCTTTGCACTTTGTAAAAACTTTCCTCGCTAATTAAAAATTGGCCGTACCATGTATATTCAAAACTCCTGGTCAGTTGAAAAAAATCGGCATAATAAGAGGAGCCGAAAAGTTGCAGTAAGTATTCACCATTTGTTCGATCCTGCTTGTATTGAATAATATTTTTTTGAGACAAGTCTTTTAAAAGTTGCAAGTATAAAAGACGAACGCCAAGTCGAAAATCATTTTCCTTTATTGCTTTTGCAATTTCGTTGTCATAATTGATTTCAAAAATATCTTCAACAGCAAGTTCATTTGAATTGACAGGAATTTTAGAAGACTTTTTTTGAAATAATTTTACATTGCTTGTCACCAGGAACCAGATGATAATGGCGATGAATCCACCGGTTATGATAAACCACATCAGGTTACCAAACCATTTCTGTGAAAAAAAGCTATTACTCCTTTTCTTTTCTATTTTAGGCTTGTCTCTTTTAGGCGCTTCATTTACATACCAGAAGGCTTTGTCTTCTTTTATTTTTTTTACCTGTGCTTCATTTACAATCCTTTTATCCACGAGGCTTTTATCATAACTATTCACTGCATCAAATAACGTTGTAGAATCGGGAACTAATGCTTCAATCATTACTTCTTCATCATATACCGGTTCTGTCGTATCAACCTGTGAAAAACAAAGAACACCAGGCATGACAAAGATCACCAGCAAAAAAAACCGACGAAAATTTTTACTCTTATGATGATTGCGTTTACACATTTTATAAGTGGCCTTCGGTGGTTTGTTTCACCATGTTTGCCTTTTTAAGTTTGATGGGATAAATAATAAAATACCAAACAATGAATATGGCGCTAGCCAGTAAAATAGGCACACTCATAAATAAAGGCATCTTATAATAACGCGTTACGAAACCTTCAATAAATGCGGCAAGTATAAATACCGGCACCAGTCCAACAACGATCTTTATTCCATCTTTAGCACCCATTTTTAGAGAATCAATTCTTTTATAGGTACCTGCAAATAAATAACTGGTGCCCATTACAACACCGGCACCACAAGTAATAATGATTGCAGTTAACTCCAGCATGCCATGCAACAAAATAGTAACCACTGCTTCTAATCCTAAGCCTTTGGCAAAGAACATATGTTCAAAAGCGCCGATCCTTATTGATTCTTTAGCTAGTGAAGTAATACTTGGTATGCCAAATAAAATTCCTTTAAAAAAATAGGAAAATGAAACCATGATATTATTGACCATGATGCGTATCCACATGGTGACTGCGTTACTATCTGCATAAACATTAAAAGGATTTCCTTCTTCAATGTTTTTCTCCGTCATGTCTACATAGGCATCTCCTAAAACCTGGCGCACAAAAGTTTCATCCTGCAAGGAGGAAAAAAATCCAACACTAAAAAATAAAATAAAAACACAAAGAGCAAAAAATATGGTGAGGTGATGTTTGCCAACAGTAAATGGCACATCGTATTTAAAAAAATGCGCCAACCGGTTGTGCCTTTCTTTTCGGTTTTGGTAAATACTTAAATAGATCCTGGATGCAAGAGCATTAATGTATTTGGTTACCCGGCTGGTTGGATAAAAAGTTTTTGCATAGGCCAGGTCGTCAAGCAATTGGGTAAAATCCTTTGCCATTTCATCTGCATCCGACGCAGATTCATGCTCTATCCGCTCCCAGCGATCCTTATTTTTTTTTATAAATAATCCTTCCCGCAACGGCAATGTTTTATGCTTGTAAAATACCACTTTTTAAATATAGAAGGGTGCATGCTTCCTTATTTTAAAACTCATTAACTTGTTAAACATTTCCGCGTCATGTCAACCATTCATGTTCCTACTACTTTTAATATCGACCTCGAATTTGAGGCTGCGCCATTTCATCGACGGTTGTTTGCCTGGTTTTTTGACATAATTGTTTTGATCTTTTATGCCTATACAGCATTTCAGCTACTTTCTTATTTAAGCCTTAGAGGCGGGGAAAATTCCGGCGAAAATATTGTGGCTGTTTTTATGGTATTAATTATACC
>JAKFCI010000278.1:0-3346 GCA_036676725.1 Chitinophagaceae bacterium | reverse complement strand
CTGTATCTTCTGCACCGCCAACAATGGCACCGGCATGTCCCATTCTGCGTCCCGGAGGCGCTGTTTGTCCTGCAATGAAACCAACTACTGGTTTTTTATTTCCTGTCGATTTTATGTATTGTGCGGCTTCTGCTTCCATACCACCACCAATTTCACCAATCATGACAATCGCATCGGTTTCATTGTCATTCATAAATAATTCAACTGCTTCTTTGGTAGTTGTTCCAATAATAGGATCACCACCAATACCAACCGCTGTAGAAATACCCAAACCTGCTTTTGCAACCTGGTCAGCTGCTTCGTAAGTTAGCGTACCGGATTTTGATACGATGCCAATGCGACCTTTTTTAAAAACAAAACCCGGCATAATACCCACCTTACATTCATCGGCAGTAATAACGCCCGGGCAATTTGGTCCGATCAATCGGGTTTTTGTGCTGGCTAAAAAGTGCTTCACTTTTACCATATCCTGAACAGGAATACCTTCTGTTATACATACCACTAAAGCAACACCGGCATCAGCAGCCTCCATAATCGCATCTGCTGCAAATGCAGGCGGAACGAAAATGATCGATACATCTGCACCTGTTTCTTTAACGCAATCTGCTACAGTATTAAAAACGCGGCGGTCCAAATGGTCTGTTCCGCCCTTGCCCGGTGTAACGCCACCCACAACCTGCGTTCCATATTCAATCATTTGTGCTGCGTGGAATGTCCCTTCTGTACCTGTAAATCCCTGAACTAATACTTTAGAAGCTTTATTGACCAGAATACTCATAACAATTATTTAATGCCGATTATTTACCGGAGCCGCAAAAGTAAGGAATTAGGGTAATGGACATTTAATAAGCCCATTTTTTTATACCGGGTGATAAACAATCCATTGCGTATAAAAAAAATCCCCCGCTATAAGCGAGGGATGTAAAAATATTTATGGATGATTATTTACCAGACTTGGTCATTGTTTTTTTAACCGAAGTTGATTTTGTACCATTTTGAACTTTTGCAGGTTCTGCTTTCTTTTCAGTTTTACCACCTTTTACATATGCCTCATAAGCTGCTGCATCTAAAACCTCGCCGGTGATCTTTAAAACCTTAGGTTGAGCAACGCCAGCAACTTTTACAAAAACATCTTTTTCAAAATGGTTCATGGCAGCTGCGTTATAGCCAACTTCAATTTTTGTTTTTCCACCTGCCATAATTGGCTCTTTGCTCCATTTCGGTGTGGTGCATCCACAACCAGCAGTTACATTTTCAATAACCAGGGGCTGGTCGGTAATATTAGTGATCTCAAAAAAAGTAGTGGTAGGCACTGATTGCTTGATCTTACCGAAATCGTGTTTTTCGGTATTGACTTTCATTACTTCTTCTGCTTTCTTGTCTTGAGCATTTACGGTAAATACGCCAAATAAAGCGGCCATTAACAAAAACTTCTTCATAAACTTAATGTATTTGTTGTTTTAAAAATTGTATTGAGGCATTGGCTGGGGCAGCTCCAATTGGCGCTTTCCAAACTATTCCCTTTATCTTGATTTGTTTTGTCTGATTTCCGTTGTATTGGATGGTAATAAATTTTTCAAAAGAACCTTCGGCGGCAGCATTATAACCAACCTTAACCAAGCTTGATCCATTTTTTGCAATGGGTTCTTTGCTCCATTCAGGGGTAGTACAGCCGCAACTTGTTTGCACATTATCCAGTTTTAAAGGTTCATTTCCTTTATTTATTACTTCAAATGAATGATAAACAGGCTTGCCTTGTGGGATCTGGCCAAAATCATATTCAACTTCTTTCAATTCAATTTTACCTGTTGTATCAACAGCTGCATTCTGTGCTTTTAAAACAGTAATGGCAAACAGGAAAAAAATGAACAAAAGATATCTTTTCATAAATTGGTTTAGGCTGTTCAAAAATAAGTCAATCTTCTTGTAAAGAGAAGACTTACAAACAATTTGGCTTTTTTTAACGATGAAGGCTTTCCCCCTATTTTTGCTGCATGGAAAATTCTTTTGAGACTGTTCAGTCTTCTGCAGAAGGACTGTCATTTGATAAGTTTAGAGCAGAAGTTTTACAGGACTACCGATGGGTTAGTTTAAGCCGGGAAGTGAGTCTTTTAGGCAGGAAGGAAGTTTTAACCGGTAAGGCTAAGTTTGGAATTTTTGGTGATGGTAAAGAAGTGGCGCAAGTAGCAATGGCAAAGTTTTTCCAGCCTGGCGATTTTCGTTCGGGTTATTACCGCGACCAGACTTTTATGTTTGCGGCCGGTTTGGCAACCGTAGACCAATTTTTTGCGCAACTCTATGCAGATCCCTCTTTAGATAGGGAACCATTTAGCGGCGGCCGTCAAATGAATGCTCATTTTGCAACTAAGTGGGTTGATGAAGCTGGTGAATGGCTCGACCTGGTAAATAAAAAAAATGTTTCATCAGATATAGCGCCTACGGCGGGACAAATGACCCGTGGTTTAGGATTAGCCTTTGCCTCCAAGTGTTTTAGAAAAGTAAAAGGATTAGATGATTTAGCTACACTTTCAAATAATGGTAATGAAGTTTGTTTTTGCACCATCGGAGATGCTTCTACGTCTGAAGGTCATTTTTGGGAAACAATAAATGCCGCAGGTGTGTTACAGGTGCCTTTGGTTGTTTTTGTTTGGGATGATGGATATGGAATATCAGTTCCTAAAAAATACCAAACAACAAAAGGTTCCATCTCTGAGGCATTGAAAGGTTTTCAAAAAGAGGATGGCACAAACGGTTTCAATATTTATAAAGTAAAAGGTTGGGACTATGCAAGTCTTTGCGAAACTTTTGAGGAAGGTATCAGGCTTGCAAGAGAAACCCACACGCCTACACTTTTCCATGTAGAAGAAATAACGCAACCGCAAGGACATTCTACCTCGGGTAGCCATGAGCGTTATAAAGATAAAGATCGTTTGGAGTGGGAAAAATCATGGGATGGTCTTGTTAAAATGAGGGAATGGATCATTTCAAATGCTTTAGCCACCGAAGAAGAATTACTGGATATTGAACATGAAACAAAAGAATTAGTTCGGGAAGGCAAAGCTGCTGCATGGAATAATTATTTAAACCCAATAAAAGAGCAGGTTACAAAAACAGTTGAATTATTAGACCATACTGCCTTAACAAATACCAAATATGAAAATGAATTAAAGGGTTTTGCGAAAGAACTAACCGCTATTCGTGAACCATTGCGCCGGGATGTGATGCGCATTTTACATGCTTCCATTGATACAATTGGCGCAAATACTTCCGGTCAAAAATTGAATGATTATTACAACGAATTAAAAAGTATCAACAAATCATTATACAATACCCATTTATACAACGA